>JALVDI010000206.1 GCA_027009115.1 Polyangiaceae bacterium
GGCAAACGCAGTCTGCGAGTGGGTCCCGGAGCGAACGGGGTGCGTGAGCTTCGGCAACCACTCGCTCAGGTGCGTCGCAGCGACGAGCGCGACGGGCTCGACGCGAGCCGCCCAGCGCCGCGCATCCGCGTCGTCCCACTCCGCAAGCTCGGCGTGGAGCTGCAGCAGCCACGCCAGCCCATAGGGGCGCTCGAAGGCCGGGTGCGCACGAAGATGGGCGGCCTCGGCGGCGAGGCGGTCCGGGTGAAAGCTGACGGCGAGTCGCTCACGGCAGGCCTGCTCCAGCACCCCCCAGCGCGCGGCCCGAACGAGCGTCCAATGGCCGTGAACCGCCGAGTGCCAGTCGTAGCACCCGTAGAACGCTGGGGTGAGCTGCCGTGGAGGCTTGAGGTCGCCATCGCACTCGAGACGGAGGGCGGGCTGATTGGGATACTCGCGGTGCACACAGCGCAAGGCGAGGGCCACGAAGCGCCCGAGCTCCTCGGAGCCGTTCCCCTCCTTGGAGACGTTCCCCTCCTCGGAGACGTTCCCCTCCGAGCCGTTCCCCTCCTCGGAGCCGGTCATGGCCCGGAAATGCCCCCCGCCCGCACACGCCTTCCTGGCACGGTCAGCGCACCTTCGGGCCGACCAGGGTCCGGAGCGTGGCCCTGGCCACCTCCTCGCCTCGCCCGTCTCGGAGAATCACCTCGACATCGTACTCACGACGCTCGCTCGTCGCGACGACCGGGCACGTGCAGTGGCCGGTGATCGTCCCCCGAGCCTTCTTCAGGTACTCGATGGACAAGCCGGCGACAATGAAGCGCGCGTCGTCGGGCATCGAGTAGGCGAGCGCCACGTTGCCGGTGAGCTCCGCCAGGTTGACGAGGGCGACGGCGTGGACGGAGCGCAAATGGTTGCGGACCGCCGGGCGGTCCCGCAGCGTGACCTTCGAGCGACCCAAGGCGAGCTCCTCGACGCGGGCGTCGATCGTACCGGTGTAGGGGGCAACCCGGCCGATGAGCTTCGAGAAGAGCACCTTGCCTCCCGGAAGCCGGGCGAGCTTGTCCCAGGCCTCGCGCACAAAGTTGCGGTCGGAGGCCTCGACGGAGAGACCTGGCACGAGCTTCCCAAGGGTGGTCGCGACACTCATGGGCCGAGGTTGGCACGCGGCCTCCGGTCCGTCGAATCGTACCGGGTGCCGGGCGCGGGGCCGGCGGCAAGGGAGCGTGCGGACCGCCATAGGGCACAGGGCAGCACCCTAGGGCCGAGAGGCCTCGGGCGGCTTGGGGGGACCATCGGGCGCCGGCTCGTACGCGCCACAACGCAGCACCGGCAGCGGCGGGTACTTGGGCGTCTGGGGCGCCAGGCAGCGAAAGAACTCGGAGCCCCGGACCGAGACGACCCGCCGCACATGGAGACAGCTTCGGCACAGGCCGATGGAGGCGGCGCTCACAAGCCACCTCGCACGAACTCCGACAGCCCACTCGAGCGCTCCACGCGCCGTCGGACGCCCGCTTCGATCATGGCCCGCGACCCCGCGAGGACCACACCGCGGCGCGCCCGGGTGATCGCCGTGTAGAGCATCTCCCGGGTCAACAGCGGGATGGGCTCGGCGGGGAGTACGACCGCCACGACCTCGTGCTCGGAGCCCTGGGCCTTGTGGACGGTCACCGCGTGCGCGAGCTCGAGGATCGGCGCGACGGTCTCGACCGGAAAGGCCACGAACCCGCCGGTGCGACGAAACACGGCGCAGGGGCGGCGGCCGGAGCGAACGCCCTCGACCCAGAGCACGAGCCCCTGGTCACCGTTGAAGAGGCCGCGCTCGTAGTCGTTGCGCATGACGAGCACCGGCTCGCCGACCGTCCAGCGGACGGAAGCGGGCAGCCCGCGAGCCTCGCTACGCCGCCGGTGAAATCGCTCGTTGATCGCGTGGACACCGGTCCCTCGCGCGCGGGTGAGGCAGAGGATCCGTGCCCGCTCGGCGTTGGCGAAGAGCGCATCGAGACCCGCGATGGAGTCGGCCTCGAAGGCGCCGTCTTCGTCCACGGACCAGGTCCGCCCCACGGCCGACGGGGGCGGCTTGAAGCGGGACTCCCAATGGTCGAGGAGCGCGTCGAGCTCCCCCGTCCAGTGCTCGACGCCCTCGAGCTCCAACGCCTCGACGCGGTCCCGGGGGCGCAGCCCGCGGGGGCGAAAGAGCGGGGCTGGATCGCCGGCTTGCACCTGCCGCGCGGTGAGCAGTACATGGCGCCCGGCGGGGTCCTTCGGATCCATGCGGTAGGAGCGAGTCAGGCGCACGACCCTCCCAGTCCCGTCGAGGGCTTCGCAGAGGTCTCGAAACACGGCCCCCGCATCAACCGAGGGGAGCTGCTCGGCGTCGCCGAGCAAGACGAGCCGCGCCTCGGGCCGAAGGGCCCGGAGCAGCCGATCGACCATGGCCACGTCGATCATCGAGCTCTCGTCGACGATGACGACGTCCTCGGCGAGGGGGTTCGCCTCATGATGACGATAGCGCCCGGCGCTCGGTGAAAAGCCGAGCAGCCGGTGCAAGGTCTGCGAGCGCGGGCCGTCCTGAAGCAGCGCGCGATCCGACAGCCCCGGGGAGCGGAGACTCCCGAGCGTCCCCTCGACGGAGCGCCGCATGCGATCGGCGGCCTTGCCCGTGGGCGCCGTCAGCGCAATGCGCCCGAGGGGTACGCCGAGGCGCGCCAGCACCCGCAGGACGCTCACGACGATCGAGGTCTTGCCCGTTCCCGGTTCGCCGCTGATCAGCGTCAGGTGCCCGCGGCAGGCCTCCTCGACGGCGGTGAGCTGCTCGTCGGAGAGGACGAGAGGCCGCCTCCCCGACCAGGGCTGCGCGGCCTGAACCTCCGCCAGGGCCTGCCGCCGCGCCGCCGCGGCGTCGTCCCGCACCGAGAGACGGGCGCGGACAGCGCTGGCGACCCGTTGCTCGAGGGCGTAGAGGCGTTGGGAGTACAGGTAGCCCCCCTGGACGACCAGGGGGCGATGCCTTCCCGCGGGCCCCGAGAGGGGCGCGAAGGTGTCGGGCTCGCCGGCCAGGCGTCGCGCAAGCGCGCGCGCCTCGGGGACGCCAAGCTCCGCGAGGTGTGCGGCGAGCGGCGGCCCCGAGAGCGGCAGGCGCGTCGAACCGCGCGCCTGCGCCAACCGCAGCGCCGCCACGAGGGCCGCCAACCCCTCCGTCTGCTCCGCTGGGGGGACCCAGCGCAAGACCTCGAACGCCAGCACCAGCTCCGCGACGTCGAGGTCGATCCCGCGGGCCGCCTCGACCCATCGGGCCGGGAGGACGCCGCCCTCGACCGCCGCCGTGCCGGCACCGCGGGGATCGATGGTTCCCTCGTCGCTCACCGGTCCAGCTCCGTTCGCAGAGCGTAACCCCAGGGCCGATCGCTCGTGCGCAGCTCCTCCTCCCACCTCAGGATCTCAGCCCAGGACGGCCGCTCGAAGTGCACGCCGCGGCCCTCACCGTTCATGGCGCGCAGGAAACAGTAGAGAAGGCCACCGAAGCGCGCTTCCAGGTCCGCCTCGCCGCGCACCTCCAAGAGGCGCACGATGCCTAGGGTATAGAGCTTTGCCTGCAACCCGTAGTTCGCCGCGACATGCGCCGCGATCGTGCGCGGATCGCCCGACGGGAGGCGGTCGGACTTCCAGTCGAGGAAGTAGGTGCGCCCCTCGTGATCGAACACCAGATCGACGACGCCCCGGACGATGCCCCTGCGAGCGGGCCGCGGCCCGGGCTGGCCCAGCGGCAGGTGGTCCGGCTCGGGCACCGGGTAGTGGAAGCTCATCTCCGCGACCTTCGCCTCGATCTGCGCGAACCCCCCTTCGAGCTGTGCGCCACCGAAGCACTGGGGGGTCTTGAGGGCCTGGAAAATGAGCTCGGCGGCGCCCGGAAGGTGCGCCTCGTCGATTCCACTGCCCCGCGCCCGCTGCTCGAAGACGCGCCGCACCTCCGGGCGCGCCGCCCACGCGCCAGGCTCGTCGCTCCGGTGCAGGGTCGAGAAGTCCAGGTCCTCGAGAACGCCGTGCAGAAAGACGCCCATCGCGGCGCCGCCGGGCAGGTCGTGCGGCTCGGCTCCAGCCGCGTCGCGTACATCGGCGGCGAACTCCTCCACCGGAGCGTCGTCCTCGGCCAGCGTGGGAGCTACGTATCCCCCTTCGTGCCCCTTCATGCGCGTATACGAGGTCAACACATAACCGAGGTGCTCGCGCCGGAGGCGCCGGAGGTCGAGCCGTTCCGGTGGCCGCACCGGCGGCAGCTTCTCCAGGAGCCCGACCTCGAGATCCCGACGCTCCTCGTGCCCGGGCTCGACGATTGGCACGCTCTCGTAGGTCACCCGACGACCGTCGACAAAGCCCTGAGCGACGAGGGACTCCAGGCGCGCGGAGAGCCACCGGTAAGGTCCTGTGAGCCCCTCGTAGCGCTGGCCGACCTCGAGCCCATGGCTGACCGGAGGCATCCCGAAGTAGGGCAGGTACAGCCGCCCCACCGCCCGTGTCAGGGCTACGTAGAGCAGCCGCTCGTCCTCTTCCCGTGCCTCCTGCGCGATGCGCCCGTCGACCTCCGCCGGCACCGGCGGAAGCCAGGCCTCACGCTCGCCGCCACGGTGACAGACCTTCGGCGCGTACGGACTCGCGCTGCCGCCACGGGTGAAGCCCCCGAGGACGAACACGACCGCCGCCTCGAGGCCCTTCGACTTGTGCATCGTCAGCAACTGGACGGCCGAGCGCTCGGACTCGACGCGCTGCACCGAACCTTCGCCTCCCACCGGCTGCGCGCGTCCATCGACGAACGCCTCCAAGAGCGCCACCAGCTCATCGACGCCTCGACGACCACCGGACTCCTCCAGGAGGATCTCGAGGATGTGCCGGTAGTTCGTGAGCGCTCGCTCCCCTTGGCGTGCAAAGAGGAGTCGGCGCGCCAGCCCGCTCTCTTCGAGCAGCGCCCGCAGGAGTCCGGCGCCCTCCCGTCGCTCGGCCAGACTGCGCAGACGGTGCAGCCGCCCGATGAGCGGGTGCTGCGGATCGAGCTCGCGGCATGCCTCGAGATCGGCGAGGGGCACCGCGAAGAACGGGGTCAGCCAGGCCTTCATACGCGCCGATCGGTCGTGAGGATCGGCCACGGCACGGAGCACCGCCAGCACATCGCGAGCCTCATCCGTCAGAAAGAGTCCGTCCTGCTTGTAGAACGCGTGCGGCACGCCGTGCGCGCGCAAGACCTCCGCCACCGCCAAGCCCTCTCGCGCGTTTCGGGTGAGGATGAAGATGTCGCCGTAGCGCAGTGGGCGCTCGCCCTCGCGCCCCGCGACGTGCAGCGCCTGTTCCTCCACGAGATGTCGGATCTCCCGCGCACAACGCTCGGCGAGGGTGTAGCGCACGTCGCTGACGGTCGGTTTCTCGGCGCCCAACGGCTGCCAAAGGCAAACCGAGGGTGCGTCCCGGCCGGCGTTGTCCAGCGCGCGGAGGGAACGATCGCCACAGCGCACCGGCTCGTCGTAGCGGATCGCCCCTTGGAAGAAGTCCTCGGCGAAGATCGTATTGGTCGCCTCGATGAGCGAGGCCGTCGAGCGGAAGTTCTCGCGCAGGACGACCCGCGGCGCGCCGGCTTCTTCCAGGGTGACCCGCGCGCGCCAATAGGTGTGCACGTCGGCGTTCCGGAACCCGTAGATCGCCTGCTTGGGGTCGCCGATCACATAGAGCGCCCGGCCCTCACCCAGGTCGGCCGCATCGACGAAGAGGCGCTGAAAGATCCTCCATTGGATCGCGTCGGTGTCCTGGAACTCGTCGACCAACGCGTAGCGATGCTGAAGACGCAGCGCGGCGACGAGCTCCTCCCCCGACGGCCCCTCGATCGCCTCGAGAACCAGCCGCAACATGTCGTCGAAGTCGATCCAGCCTTGACGCGCCTTGTCCGCTTCGAGGCGACGGCGCACCCGTGGCAGCAGCTCGTGAACGAGCACCCCGAAGGGGGACGTCGCCACATCGAGCAGCTCCGCGACCCATCGACGCGCCTCGGCGAGGTCCTGCTTCGCAAGGCGGGCCGGCAACCACGTGCGCGCGGGCGCACCGCGGACGACCTCCCGCCGCCCCCAGACGTCGACGGCGAGGAGCGCGTCGAGGAGCGTCGCGTCGTCTGCATGCTCGCGGGCGATGCCGTGAAGCGCCTCGAGCTCCGCGCAGATGCGGGCCGCGACGTCGCGCCGTGGAACGTTGCCCTGGACGAGCGCGACCGCCCGCTGCAGCTGCGTCGCGTCGGCCAGGGCCGCGAGCCCACGCTCAAAAGCACGACGCTCGAACGCGGGGCGCGGCAGACCGTGCTCAACGTACCAGGGGAACAGCGCCCCTTCGAGGCGCTCCGCGTCGAGGGACTCGAGCACCCGCAGCACGACCTCCCGAAGGGGCCCCCTGTCTCGGAGCACGGCCCGCAGCTCGTCGCGAAACGCGCGCCCGAAAACCCTCCGCGGCTCGACCAAAGTCTGCCGGAAGGGGCGCCGGCTTCGAAAGGCGTGCTCGGCCAAGACGCGCTGGCAAAACCCGTGAATCGTCGAGATGGGCGCGCGGTCGAAGGCCACGAGGGCCTCGACGAGCCGAGCGCGGGTCGCCGCGTCGATCGTCCAGGCGGGCCCCTCCGGCGGATCGACCCGCGGGTCGTCGGACCGGGGATGCACGATTGCATCGAGGGTCTTGCGGACCCGGGCCCGCATCTCCCGAGTCGCCTTCTCCGTGAAGGTCACCACGAGCACCTCGTCGAGCGTCGCTCCACCGATGAGGAGATCGACGAAGAGGTGCTCGAGGGTCCAGGTCTTCCCGGTCCCCGCCGAGGCCTCGATGACCGCCGGGCCCTTCGGGATCGCGTCGAGGATGGCCGGCCGCGCGAACCTCATCGCGACAGCCCCACGAGCTGGAAGTAGAGCCCGAAGCGGCGCCTCACCATCGCAAGGGCCTCGTCAGGGTCCGGCAGGGCGTAACGTTCCCCACCGGACACGGGCCCGTAGCGCGATCGGCCGCCCTTCTCCTGAAGACGCACGGCCGTGGCCTGCGCCAGGAGCTTGCGCCCGGTGAGCTCGCGCCACCCCTTGGCGTCCCGCATCACCGCCTCGCAGGGGAGAAAGTAGTCGTGTGCCCTGCCGAAAAGCTCGCCGGCGATCTGCCGCAGGTACGACATCGCCGTCTGTGGGGTCAGCTCGGCGAAGTGCAGCGAGGCGTCCTGCGCCGCAGCGCCCCCGTAGAGGATGAGCGCTCGGTGTGCTGAGCGTTCGTCGCCGGACGCGACGAGCGCCACATAGTCGAGGAAAGCGCGCAGGCCGTAGACGAGGCGCTCCCGCTGCAGCTGGGCGCCGACGGGCCCACGGCGGGGCACGAGGATCAACGACGCCTGACCGTCCTCGACAAGCACCTGCGTGCGCCCCGTGATCCGCACGCCGATGGAGCGCCCTTGCACGTTCACACCCACGCGGATCGCCTCGCGCAGCTCGTCGGTCGGGTCGGCGCGGCTGCCGCTACCGAAGCGCACTCGCCGCGGTCGCGCCCCGTCCGGAGCGACGGCGACACGGAACACGCGCTGCCAGCTCCGAAGGACCTCCTCGTCGAATCGGCGGCGCTGCGACGCGAGGGTCCCGACGGGCCATCGGCCGTGCGCCTGAAGGCGCTCGACCTGCTCGGCGTAGCGTGCGACCGGAGGGCAACATTGCCGGAGCCCTTCGACGAAGGCCTCGCGCAAAGTCTGGGCGAGCTCCAGGGGCGCCGGCGCGAAGGGTTCGTCCTCGCGCGCACCCGCGTCCCCCTCGAGCTCGTCGGCCAGCCCCAAGACCGCCGCCGCCCAACCTTGCAGGGGCGCTTCGAGAAAGCGCCGCAGCGCGTCGAGGGAGACCTCCACCTCCGTGGGCAGCGTGCGGCCCGCCGGGATGTGGGGCAGCGCGAGCATCCTCGTCACGGCCCGAGCGTGCGGGCGATCCGTGCCGGCGAGAGTGCGCAGATCGCGCTCGTCGAGATCACGCCCCAACTCCGTCCGAAGCTTCGCCCCCAGCTCTGCGGCCTGCCGCTCCCAGCCCGCCTCGACGATGGCCCGGCGACCCCTCCCCTCGTCGTGACGGCGCAAAGGGAACTCGCGCACCAGGGCCTCGGCGTCCACCACGTAGCTACGACCGAGAAGGTCGAGGAGCTGCCGGACCACCGGCGAAGGCTCGATCGGGTCGCCGGTCAGGGAATCGCGCGCCACCCACGAACAGACCACGGCGTCCCGGGCACAGAGCAGAGTCTCCAGGAACACGTACTTGTCGCGTTCGACGGGGGTCACGTCGCCGACGCGCCGGCGCCTCGTGCGTAGGTCGAGCGGATCGCGACGTTCGGTGGTGGGGAACACGCCCTCCCCCATCCCAAGCATGAACACCACCCGAAACGGGATGGCCCGCATCGGCGTCAACGCCGAGACGACCACGCCTTCGGCCAGGTACTCTCCCCGGGCGCCCCCGAGTCCAGCGAGGGCCTCCGCGACGAGCTCGGCAGCCACCCCGAAGCCCACCTCCGCGCCGTCCGCGTCCCGGTCCGCGAGGCTCTCGGCCGCCGCCAGGCAGCGTCGCAGCTCCGCCTCTTCCCGCGCCGTGCGCGCGTCCAGGTACCCGCGAAAGAGCCCCGCGACGAAGCGCGACCAGCCCGTGAGCGAGAGCCGCGCCTGGCGCGCATAGCGGGCGTCCCCCAGGAGGCTCCGCAGCAGCGCGGCGAGCACGACGCCCCCCTCGTCGGCGCTGGTCTCCTCGGGCAGATAGCGCTCCCCATCCATCTCGATGGTGCGCGGGTCGCCGGACGCCTCACCGGTGAGGAACGTGCCAAGGGCCAGGCGCCGCACGGCCTGGTCCCAGTTGACGAGGTCCCGATCGATGTAGGTCTCGGCGTGTTCCCCCCGGTCGAGGCCATGGAACGCCCCGAGGCGGTCGACCAAACGCGCCCATCGGCCGCGGTCGACGACGGCGCGCGTCGGCAAGCGAAGCGAGGGATGCAAGAGCAGCGCAAGCACGTCCGGGCGGCGGAAGCGCGACACGAGCAGGTCGAGGAGCCTCGCGGCGGCGTCCACCAGGGTGCTCTCGGCCGCGAGCGGCAGGTCGACGACGTGGTGTGGCAGATCGCCGGCCTCGGCGAACACGCTCGCGACGTGAGGGAGGTAGAGGTCGCGAACGTCGGAGTGCACGAATACGGCGATGTCGTTGAAGCGGAGCGTCGAGCCCTCCGCGTCGATACGGCGCCAGATCTCCTCCGCCACGATTTCGACCTCGCGACGGATCCCCGGGCAGGCCAGCGCACACACGCTGTCGTCGGCGCGCAGCGAAGGGCGCCGCGGCGCAGGCTCGCGCAGCAAGATGTCGCGCTGGAGCACCCGGAGCACGCTGCGTTCGTCGGCGGTGGGGTCCACGAAACGTGGCTCGAAGTCGGCGCCCGTCAGCTCGTTGAGCAGGTGCACGTGCTCCCGCCCCGGCCGCCCCCACCAGGTGAGCGCCGGCGGATCGTCGGCGTCGGATGCGACGAGGGGATGCAGCTCCCCGTCGACGGAAGGGACCCGCTCACTCCGTCGCGGCAGACGCCGACGCGCCTCGTGCTCCGTCGGCACATCCTCCCAAAACTCCATGCACGGATTGAGCACGTAGAGGTAAAGGTCCGTCCGCTCGCCGAGCGCCGCGAAAGCCCACTGGAACACGCGCGCGACGTAGCTCAGCCCGAAGACGTGGAGCTCCTGCGGCAAAGCGTCCGGGCGGGCCGAACCGAGCTTACGCAGGGCCGCATGCAAGGGCAGCTCCCCCCGCTCCATCGCCCGGCGCGCCAAGCGGGCCTGCCAGGCCTCGGTCGGCTCGCTCGGGACAGGCCCCTCGGACCATCGGTCCAAGAGCTCTGGCCGCGAATAACCGTAGGCCTCGAAGAGCCGCGCCAGCCGCAGCGCAAGCTGCACCCGCCGCACCTCCGAGGTCTCGCGGTCCTCGGCGTCCACGTAACCGGCCAGCGCGCCACCAGGCTCGGCGGCGAGCCAGTCGTCGTCGAGGAGCGCACCGAGGATGTGGCGCTCGAGGGCGCGCCGGTCCAGCACCGGTCCCACCCCTTCCTGGGCGAGCCAGCGCGCCACGAAGCGCTCCAGACGGTGAAATCGCAAGTTCGCCGCGATCCCGAGCGCCTGCGCGATCGAGAGCTCCAGGTAGCGCTCGAGGTTGCGGTTGGGCACCACGAGGTGCGCTGGCGTCAGTGGCGACACGCCCCGGACCCGACGCTCCCTCAAGCGCTCGGTCAGGGCCTGGACGAGGGCCTCCGTCGCGTTCGAGTAGGTCAGGTGGATCGCCACGACCGGACTCTCGCACGAACCCCTGACATCAGGCGCCGTCGCGGATCATGATCGCCCACACGATCAGCCCCGCGACCACCACCAGCAAGAGCAAGGCGGCGCGGGCCGTGCTCCGGCGCCGAGAGATGGGCCGGCGGCGACGGCGGGTCGCCGGTCCGAGGAACGCCCCGAGCCCCACCGTCGCGAGGGCCGCAGCCACGACCGCCGTGAGGACCTGGGCTGCCTCGGCCGCCTCACCCCAGTCACGGCGCGGCGCGCCCCCCAGCCTCGGTGCCAGGACCGCCAGGAGAAGCGCACCGGCGCCCCCGAAGACCAGTAGCCGGCGCTGCCCTCGGCGACGCCGCAGGGCCTCCGCGTCCCTCGGCCCGGGCGTCAGCGGCTCGGACACGGAGGGCTCACACTCCACCCGCGTCACGATCCGCGCGCAGACCGCGCCATAGAGCCAGAGACTGGCGGCAGCCAGGAGCGTAGGGAGAGGCGGATAGGGCGAGCCGAAGGTGTGCGCCGGCAATGCGCCGATCGCCGCGGTCACAGACGTCGGAAAGAGCACGAGTGCCGACAGGGCGTCCCGGCGGCGCGCGGCGAGCGCGAGGAGCGGGAGCGGAAACGCGACCAGCACGGCAGCCCAGAGATCCCGCGGACCGGCGACGAGCGCAGGCACGACAACCGCGACAGCCCAAAAATTCAAACCGACGGCACTCACGGCCCAAGCTTCGGTGCGCGGTAGAGCATTCGAGGGCTCCGAACCCGGTTTTCCCTTTCCGCCGGGGGCCGCCGCTGCGTTAACATCCACCGCGGTGCGAGTTTGTCACCAGTGCGGCGCGGCGGCTAGCGCGGACGATCGGTTCTGTGCGAGCTGTGGATCACCGCTGGCGTCGGAGGGGTCGTCCGCGGGCACCGACCCTTTGGTTGGTCGCACCATCGGCTCGTACATGATCCAGGAGATCGTCGGCGTGGGGGGCATGGGGCGCGTCTACCGCGCCGAGCAGACGACCCTCGGCCGCACGGTGGCCATCAAGGTGATCCACCCTCACCTGCTCGGCGACGAGCAGACGGTCGCGCGCTTCTACACCGAGGCGCGCGCCGCCAGCCGCCTCAACCATCCCAACAGCGTCGGCATCATCGACTTCGGACGGACGGACGACGGGATCCTCTATCTGGCGATGGAGTTCCTCCAGGGCAGGGACCTCGCCATGGTGATGCAGGAAGAAGGACCGCTGCCCTTCCCGCGCATCTGCGACGTGCTCGTCGGCACCCTCGACGCCCTCGGCGAAGCGCACGCGCTCAACATCGTCCACCGGGACCTCAAACCCGAGAACATCATCCTCCGGAAGATGCGCACCGGCGGTGACCTCGTGAAGGTCGTCGACTTCGGGCTCGCGACGATCGTGGGCCCGGGCAATACCTCGATCACGAGGCCGGGGCTCGTCTGCGGCACGCCGGACTACATGTCTCCCGAACAGGGCCGCGGCGAGGAGGTCGATGGCCGCGGCGACCTCTACGCTTGCGGGGTCGTCCTTTTCGAGCTGCTGACCGATCAGCTCCCCTACGACGACGAGACCCCGACCCGCGTCGTGCTGCGCCACATCAACGATCCGATCCCGGATCCTCGGGAGGTCGCACCTCACCGCGCCATCCCGGATGCCCTGGCTGAAATCGCGATCAAGGCCCTCGCCAAGCGCCCCGAGGACCGCTACCAGACCGCGGCGGACATGGCGGAAGCCATCCGTCGAGCCCGAGCCCAGCTCACCGCCGAAAAAGCCCGACAGGTCGTCTGCCCCGGCTGCGGCACGGTGAACCCGAGCCACATGCGCTTCTGCGGTGCCTGTGGAAACCGCCTGGACAGCGAAATGGCCCAGGCCCCCAGGACGGCGCCGACCGCAAAGAACCGTGCCTCCTTCTACCCCATCTTCGAATCGGAGCGCCGCCTCATCGGCCGGGAGGAGGAGCTCGCAACGATCGAAGCCCTGCGCCGGGAGGCCGGCCACGGCCTCGTCCACGTGGCGGTGACGGGCGACGCGGGCGTCGGCAAGACGCGGCTGCTCAAGGAGGCCGCCGAGCGCTTCGCGGAGCTCGGCGACGCGGTGGTCGGGGCCGGCGGCCAGCCCTTTGGCATCCCTCTCCCCTACGGTCCGATCCGGACCATCGTCGCGGCGCTTCTGGAGGTCGAGCCGAACGATCTCGGGCGCCTCGCTCGGGACGCTGGGACCTTCGCCGACCCTCTGACCCGCGCGGGCCTCGAAGAGCTCGCCGAACCGCGCGGCGTCGTCGGCCTGGACCAAAGTCGGGCGGGAGCGGTGGCTCAGGCCGTGGCCACGGCGATCCACGTCGCGCTGGCGCGCACGGACGCCGAACGCGCCGTCCTCCTCATCGATGATCTCTCGCGATGCGACGGACTCACGCACCAGGTGCTGTCGGAGCTCCACGGGATGCTCCGCTCCGACCCCGTGCTGCTCCTGACCGCCGACCTCGGCCCTGACACGGCCTTCGATGCCACCGTCCTCAACCTCGACGGGCTCGACGCCGCGGAAGCCCAGGCGTTCCTCGATCCCCAAAGCTCGGAGAGCGGAGCCAAGGCGACGCTCCCGGCGCCGGGCGGGCGGCGGCTGCTCCCTCTCTACCTCGAGCAGATCCACGCCCTCGGCGCTGCGGCAGGCGACTCGACGCTCCCACCGCGCCTCGCGGACGCCGTGGCCCAGCGCATCGAGAGGCTGGAGGTTCGCTCTCGACGCGTCCTTCAGACCCTCGCCGCCTTCGGCGGCCAAGTGGATCTGCGGGAGCTCAAGGAGATCATCGGCGCCGACGACCTCGCCGGCCTCGACGAGCTACGCGACAAGGCATTGGTCCAGCTCCGAGGCACCGCCGTCGAGATCGCACACCCCTTCATCGCGGAGCTTGTCGAGGCCTTCATCCCGGCGTCGGCGCGCAAAGAGCTGCACGCCCGCATCTTGAAGCTGAAGACCGACGCCAGCGCACCCCTCGAAGTCCGGGCGGAGCACGCCTACCGCGGGGGCGACACCCTCCCGACCCTGATGACCCTGGAACGCATGGGGGACGCGGCGATCCGCCGGGGCGATCCGCGGGCGGCGATCCTCGCGTACCGGCGCGCCCTCGATCTGGCGCGCCGCGAGATGCTCGAAGCGGGAGAAACAGTGCTGGACACCGCCATCGTCACCTTCAGCCGCAAGCTCGGCTGGGCCCTCGCGCTCCAAGGGGAGCTGGCGGGCGCCGATGGCGTGGTGCGCGAGGCGCTGGACCTGACCCACCGACACGACCCCGCCCGCGCTCGGATGCTCCTCGTGCTCGGACGCGTCAGCCTGCTGCGCGCGCGCCCCCGGGACGCGATGCGCCACTTTGGCCAGGCCCTCGAGATCGTGGCCGGCGTCGAGCCCTCGGTGGAGTCGGAGGTCCAGCTCGCGCTGGGCCGGATGCGCCGCGATGCCGGGGACCCCCTCGCCGCCGCCAACGCCTACCGGCGGGCCCTCGAGCTCTACGACCAGCTCGAGGCCCCCCCGCTCCAGCGCGCCCTGCCCGCCGTCGAGCTCGCAGAGGTCCTGTTCGCGGCGGGCGAGCGGGGGCGCTGCCTCGACCGGGCCCAACAAGCCCAGCGCCTCGCCCGCCTCGCCCACGCGCCGGCCATCGAAGCACGCGCCCTGGGTCTCCTCGCCAAGGTCGACGAGCTCGATGGCAGCCTCGAGGCGGCGCGCAGGCACTACGCGAGCGCCGCCGAGCTGGCCGCCACCGGGGGCGACGCCTCGCAGTTTCGGCGTTGGACCGACGCCCAGAGGCTGCTGGCGGGCTGAACCCTCAGGGGCCGATGCGCGGCGCTCTGTTCAGCCTTTGCACAGTCGTCTCGCATGCTAGGCTGCGCGCACTTTTTCCTTCGTAGCTCCGCCGGCTCGCTCGGCCGGCGGGCCGACCCAGGAGGTCGGATGCGTTCCTTCCATCGCCCGTTACCGCTCGCCTCGCTCCTCCTCGCCCTGAGCTGCGCCCAAGCGCCGCCGCCGGACGTGGGCACCCAGGCCGACGCCATCGTCGATGGAGAACGCACGAGCAACGACGAGCCTGCGGTCGTCGCCGTCCTCAACCGCTTTGGCGGGCTGTGCACCGGAACCTTGATCGCGCCGCGGGTGGTCCTCACCGCCAAGCACTGCGTCCAGAACCCGGGCGCCTCCGGACCGAACGCGCCGAGCGCGTTCGTCATCGGCATCGGCGACACCATCAACCGCCTGACGCAGACCTTTGGCGCCACGGATGTCGTGACCACGCCCGGCACCTACACCGATCGAAACGGCCTCGGCGGCGCGTTGGTCGGCGTTGACGTCGCGCTCATCACCCTCGCCTCGCCAGCGGCGATCGCGCCCATCCCTGTGCACCGGGGCCGCGCCCAGGACATCGTCGGCGACCGGATGCGCGCCGTGGGCTTCGGCCAGATCCCGAGCGGCAGCGTGGGCACCAAGTACCGCACGATGACCCGAGTCTCCGGCGTGATGGGGGGCGTCCTCTACACGCCGCCGACGATCTGCCAGGGCGACTCCGGCGGGCCGCTCCTCACGCTCTCCAACGAAGTCGCCGGCGTAGCCTCCTTCGGAAGCGGTGGCTGCGGCAGCGGCATCAACGGCTACAACCGCGTCGACACTTACCTCGACATGATCGATGAAGCGATCCGCGCCAGCGGCGCCTGCGTCGGCGACGGGACCGAGGTCTGCGACGGCGAAGACAACGACTGCGACGACCTCTTCGACGAGGACTGCACGCCCATTGGCGATCCCTGCGGCGCCGACGACGAGTGCGTCGGGACCACCTGCCGCGACGTCCTGGGCGAAGGTCGCTTCTGCACGCAGGCCTGCGACCCGCTGCGCCCCATGACCGGTTGCCCGCCGGGGATGTTCTGCGCGAGCGCCGGCGACTGCGAGGGCTACTGCGCGCCCGGGAGTGCCGGCGACGGCCCGAGCGGCAGCGACTGCGAGACCGACACGGACTGCGCCACGCTCTTCTGCGCCGACCCCGGCGACGGGCGTCGCCGCTGCCTGAGCCCTTGCCGCGGCGACAGCGGGATGTGCCTGGCGGGCGAAGCCTGCGCGGCCCCAGCGGGCGCCTGCGGAGGCTGTGTCCCCGCCGAGATCGTCGTGGGCGCGCGAGGCCTGAGCGAGCCGTGCAACGAGGACTCCGACTGCGGCAGCGGCATGTGCCTCGACGACAGCGGAGCCCACTACTGCACGCGGACCTGCAGCCGGGACCTCGACTGCGGAGAAGGGTTCCACTGCCGCCTCGCCGAGGGCGACTCGGGCCTCTGCGCCCGGGGCAGCCGCGGCGGCATCGGCAGCGCATGCCTGCACAGTGAGGACTGCGACGACACTCTGTTCTGCGCGACGCGGGGCGAAGAAACCTGGTGCACCGCCTTCTGCGATGGCGCCGACGACTGTCCGCCCGACTTCGACTGCGTCGACGCCGGCGGCGCCCAAGTCTGCGCTCCCAGCCGGGGTGTGACCGGCGCGGCCTGCACCACGGCGGAAGACTGCATCTCGGGCACCTGCCAGCCTGTAGGTCGCGACGGGGAGCTGCGCTGCACGCGCCTGTGCGGACCCGACAACCTCTGCGAGCCGGGCTTCGAGTGCGTGCTCAGCGCCGACGGGGTCAACGCCGTGTGCGTGCCGGTCACCCCCCCCACGGAGGGAGGCGGCGGCTGCGCCGCGGCGGGCGAAGGTCGAGGCTCGCTCCTCGCCCTGCTCCTGCTGATGCTGCTACGGAGAAGACGATGAACCGACTGTTGCTTCTGGCCCTGGCGCTGGGGTGCGTCGCGGGTGACCCCCCTGGTTCACTCCAATCCGGCATCGTCGACGGACGTCGGGAGACAGGCCGCCCGGAGGTCGTCTACCTGCTGAACTACAGCGGCGGCGCCTGCACCGCCACCCTCGTCGCGCCTCGGGTGGTGTTGACGGCCAAGCACTGTGTCCAGAGCGGACGCAGCCCGAGAGCCGCGGACCCGAGCGCGTTCCGCGTGCTCGTCGGCCCCGACCAGCGCAGCTTCACCGCGCAGTACTTCGTCCAGGAGGTGCGCCCCGCCCCTGGACGCTGGGACCTTCGAGACGGCAGCGATGTCGCGGTGCTCATCCTCTCGAGCGCGGCGCGGGCGACGCCCATGGAGATCTCCTGGGAGAGCCCCACCGACCTCGCCGGTGAAACCTTCACCGCGGTCGGCTACGGGCAGACCCCCTCGGGCTCCGCGGGCACGAAGTACGCCACGAGCAAGCGCGTCAACGGGTTCATGGGGGGCTTCATCTTCGTGGAGCCTGCGGTGTGCTCCGGAGACTCCGGTGGCCCTCTCATCGGACCGGACGGAAAGATCTGGGGCGTGGCCTCCTTCATCTTCAGCCAAAACGGCGGCGAGCCCCGCTGCGGCTCCGCACCCGGCGCCTACAACTCGGTGCGCGCCTACCGCGACTTCATCGAGCAGGCCATCGAGGACTCGGGCGCCTGCGTGCCCCGCGAGGAGACGTGCAACAACGTCGACGACAACTGCGATGGAACCGTCGACGAGGGCTGCACGCCCGTGGGCGCGCCCTGCTCCACCGATGAGGAGTGCGTGGGCAACACCTGTCGGGTCGTCGTCGAAGGCTCCGGCCGCATTTGCACTGTCCCCTGCGACCCGCTTCGGCCGCTTCTCGGCTGCCCCATCGGCATGTACTGCGCGAACGCCGAGACGAGCTGCGAAGGTCTCTGCGCGCCCGGGGACGCTGGCGAGACGCCCCTCGACGGGGACTGCACCGACGACACCGACTGCGTGTCCGCGCGCTGCGCGGACCCAGGGGACGGCCGACGACGATGCCTGGCGCCCTGCCAAGGCGACGGCGGCGACTGCCTCGCTGGCGAGGTCTGCGCAGCCCCGGCCGGCGCTTGCGGAAGCTGCGTTGGCGAGGATCTCGTGGCCGGCGCCCGAGGCATCGGCGAATCGTGCGCGGCCGACGAGGAGTGCCACAGCGGCGTCTGCTTCGAGGACGAGGGGGCGGCCTACTGCTCTCGCGCCTGCGAGGACGACGAGGCCTGCGGCGAAGGCTTCCACTGCCGGGGCGACCGCTGCGTGCGGGGGCCGCGGGCCGACGTCGGCGACACCTGCGTGACCAACGAAGACTGCGGCTCGGGGATCTGCGCGACCTCGGGAGAACGACGCTGGTGCACTGCCTTCTGCGACACCGACGACGACTGCCCCTCCGGGCTCAGTTGCACCGACACAGGCGGCGGCCAGGTCTGTGCGCCGGAGTCGAACCTCGTGGGAGAGCCCTGCGAGGTCAACGAAGACTGCGCGACGGGCCTGTGCGCCACGGGCACCGCGGCCGGGAGCGTGTGCACCCGCTTCTGCGGCCCGGACCACGCCTGCGCGCCAGGCCTGGAGTGCGTGCGCATCGGCGACGGCGCCGAGGCGCTCTGCGTGCCCGTTGCGCGCCCGAGCGCCGGCGGGGGTTGTTCGGCCACCGGCACCGGGGCCTCGGGCGGCATCCTCGCGCTGCTCGCGCCGCTGCTGCTGGCTGGACGCCGCCGCCGGCGCTGAGCCCTGCTATCCGCCGCCATACCTCCATGGGCCTCAGACCCGCCAGCGCCCCCCTGCGCAGCGCGTCGCGCCTCGAGAATCTCCAGGAGGTCCTCGCCCGAGTGCACCGGGCACCCTCGCGACGGCGATCCATCACGGCCGATGCTGGGGCGGGCTGCTATGTTCGGTCGGTGCCCTCGTTCCGGCCATCGCTGTGGGTGTCGCTCGCGCTCGCGGTCCTCGGCGCCTGCGACGACCTGGGGGAGTTCCGAGCCGTCGGCGACCAGGTCTTCCGAGGCCGCGTCGTCGGACAGGACGAAACCGACTGCGTCGCCGGCGAGCCTTGCTCCTTCATCCGGCGGGGGTTCGTCGAGGGAACCACCGCGGAGCTGGAGTTCGACCCGGCACGGGCCGACTCGGCGCCGGGGAGCCTCACCACCCTTGACGAAACCTGCGGCCCCACCTTCGCGGCGACGCCGCTCCAGCCCATCCCGGCGCTCTTCCACGATCAGCTCAGCCTCTACGACTTCCCCGGGGAGGCGCGCCTTCAGAACTACATCTTCGCGCTGCGCCCGGTAACCGGCCCCCTCGCCGGACGCGACGCCCTCGCCTTCGTGTCGCTCCTGCGCAACGGCGACGTCGAGCTCCGCGTGCTGAGCGGCGCCGGCCGTCAGGACTGCAGCCGCGACGCCGACTGCAGCCGCTACCTCGCGGGCGAGTGCGACTACTTCGGGGTGTTCCGACTGAAACGGACGGCCCGCTGATGCGCATCCTGGGCATCGAGTCGTCCTGCGACGAGACCGCCGCCGCCGTCGTCACCACCGAGGGCGCCGTGCTCAGCGACGTCGTCGCCAGCCAGATCGACGAGCACGCGCCCTACGGCGGCGTGGTCCCCGAGTTGGCGGCGCGCGCCCATCTTCGCGCCGTCCTCCCCGTCGTCGCCCAGGCCCTGGCGCCCCTGCCCCGCGGCCTGAACGACATCGACGGGATCGCCGTCACCAACGGCCCCGGCCTGGTCGGCGCGCTCATCGTCGGTGTCCAGTTCGCCCGCACCCTCGCCTTCTGCACCGGACTCCCACTGGTCGGGGTCAACCACCTCGACGGACATCTCCTTGCGGCTCACCTCCGATACGAAGGCGCCCGCGCCCCGAGCTACCCCTACGTCGCCCTCCTCGTCAGCGGAGGACACACGGCGCTCTACCGTGTCGACGCCTACGACGAGATCACGATCCTCGGTCAGACCCGCGACGACGCCGCCGGCGAAGCCTTCGACAAAGCCGCGAAGGTGCTCGGGCTCGGGTACCCTGGGGGGCCCGTCATCGACCGCCTGGCCTCTCACGGCGATCCCGCCGCCGTGCCCTTCCCCGTTCCGATGGCCTCCAAGGCGACCCTCGACTTCAGCTTCTCGGGCCTCAAAACAGCGGTCGCGCGCTACGTCCAGGCGCACGGCCGACCCGACGACGACAAGACGCTGGCCGACGTCTGCGCGTCCTTCCAGGCCTCCGTGGTCCAGGTCCTCGCGCGCAAGAGCGTCATCGCGTGTCAGCGCCAGGGGATCGATCGCCTCGTCCTCTGCGGTGGCGTCGCCGCCAACCGCGGGTTGCGCGCACGGACGGCCGAGCTCGCGGCCAGGGCGGGCGTCGAGCTCGTCGTGCCCCCCGTCCGCGCATGCACCGACAACGCCGCCATGATCGCCTACGCCGGGGCGCTGCGGCTCGCACACGGAGCGCGCGACGAGGACCTTTCGGTCTACTCGCGCGATCCGATGGCGCGGCGTCGAGGCAAGTTTCGCCGCGACGGGACGCTCGTAAAGCGGCGATGAGCGTCTTCTCGCGCCGCTGCGACTTCGCCTCGACGCCCGGGCCCTTCGAGGCGGCTCGCCGACGGAACCCACCGCGCCTCGATCTCACACGCTCGAACCCCTCGCGCGTCGGTCTCGCGCTCCCTTCGCCGCCGCCGCTGCCCTGCCGCGACTACGACCCACACCCCCTCGGCGCACCCGCGGCGCGCGAGGCGATCGCTACGGCCATCGGGGGCGCCCCCGAGAGACTAGCGCTCACCGCGAGCACGAGCGAAGCCTACGGCCATCTCTTCAAGCTCCTTTGCGATCCTGGCGACGCGGTGCTCGTCCCGCGCCCAAGCTACCCGCTCTTCGAAGTCCTCGGTCGCCTCGAAGGGATCCGCGTCGAGACCTACCCGCTTCGCTTCGCCGGCGAGTGGATGCTCGACCACGACGCCTTCGCCGAGGCGATGCACGACGGAGTCCGTGCCGTCGTGATCGTGCAACCGAACAACCCGACCGGATCGTTCCTGCGGGCCGCGGACCTCGCACACATCGCCAGCTTCGGCCGCCCGGTGATCAGCGACGAGGTCTTCGCATCCTACCCGCTGCGCGCGACGGAGCGTCCTCCGCTGCCAGGGCTCTGCTTCCGCCTCGATGGGCTGAGCAAATCGGCCGGGCTCCCCCAAGCCAAGCTCGCGTGGATCCGGGTCGACGGGCCGGGCTCCGACGAAGCGCTCGGGCGGCTGGAGCACGTCCTCGACGCCTACCTCTCGCCGGGCGGTCCGGTGATGGATGCGATCGACGCGGTGCTCGAGGTGGGCCAAGAGCGCCGCCGGGTGATCCAGCGGCGGATCGAAGAGACCCTCGGCGTATTGCGCGCCCAGCGCGGCGCGGCGTTCGACGTCCTGCCGGTGGAGGCGGGCTGGTACGCGCTCCTGCGCCTTCCTGCGACCCGCTCGGACGAGTCCTGGGCGCTGGCCCTCCTCGAACGTGGAATCGGCGTACAGCCGGGCTACTTCTACGACATCGAGGCGGAAGCCCACCTCGTCGTCAGCCTGCTGACGCCGCCGGAGGAAATGCGCGCGGCGCTACGAATCCTCTCGGAGCTCCTCGACGCTTCCTGACCAACGACGCGCACCTCTGGGCGTCGGCCGCCGGACGCATCGCAGCGGCCCGGTCATAACATCGACACCGGGTCTACACCGACCCGGTCACAACATCGACACCGGGTCCACGTCGACCGTCGCCCGCGCCGGCTGCACGCCCTCGTCGATGCGCGCGACCACCCGGCGGGCCACCTGCCGAACGAGCGCGCGAGGGCCACGAACCAAAAAGCGGAACCGGTAGCGCCCCCGCAGCCGCGCGAGCGGCGCTGGCGCGGGCCCCTGGACGAGGAGCACTCCCTCGCGCACCGCGGGGTGGGCCTTCGCCAGGGTCGCCAGCTCCTCGGCCACGGCGCGCCCGCGGGCCTCGTCCCCCGCGTCGATGCGCACGGCGACCATATGAGCGAAGGGTGGGTAGCACAGCTCCCGCCGCTCCTCTCGCTCCGCCGCGTAGAACGCCTCGTAGTCGTGTGCAGCCGCTGCGCGGATCGCCGGATGCTCGGGCTGAAAGGTCTGAAAGATCACCCGACCGGGCCGTTCGCCGCGACCGGCGCGGCCCGCGACCTGCGCGAGCAACTGGAAGGTCCTCTCGCCCGCGCGAAAGTCTGGGAAGGCGAGGGACTGATCGGCCAGGAGCACCCCGACGAGCGTGACCCCAGGAAGGTCGTGCCCCTTCGTCACCATCTGCGTGCCGACGAGCAGGTCCACCTCCCGGCGACGGAGCCGGTCGAGCACGGCCTCGGCGCTCTTGCCCGTCGCTGTGTCGCGGTCGAGGCGGGCCACCACCTTGGGGGCATAGAGCTCGGCGAGCGCCTGTTCGAGCTGCTCGGTGCCGATGCCCATCGCGTCGACGCGCGTCGAGCCACAGGACGGGCAACGCTCGGGGACGGCCTGCTGGAAGTCGCAGTAGTGGCACCGCAAGCGACCCTGGGCGCGGTGCTCCGTCAACGCCACCGAGCAGGCCGGACACTCCACGAGCTTCCCGCAGTCGCCACAGCGGACACTCGGTGCGTAGCCTCTACGGTTCAAGAAGAGGATGGCCTGCTCCCCCGCGTCGAGGCAGTCACGGATGGCTCGCCGCAGCGGCTCGGTGAGGAGAGGATGGGTCGCCCCAGAAGTGCGCTGGCGGCGTAAGTCGAGCGTCTCCACCGCCGGGAGCGCCTGAGCGGTCGGTCGCTCCGGCAGGCTCAGGAGCCGGAGCTTTCCGGCGGCCGCCCGGTGAAACGACTCCACCGAAGGGGTCGCGCTCCCCAAAATGCAGATCGCGCCGGCTCGGTACGCCCGCAGGAGCGCCAAGTCTCGGGCGTGGTAGCGAAACCCCTCCTCCTGCTTGAAGGACGGGTCGTGCTCCTCGTCGACGACCAAGACGCCCAGGTCCGGCACGGGTGCGAAGAGCGCGCTCCGCGCCCCGACGGCGAGGCGGAGGTCGCCGCGGCGCAGCGCCCGCCAATGATCGTCCCGCTCGCGCTCGCTGAGCCCGCTGTGGAGCACGGCGATGGCGTCGCCGAAGCGGGCCCGGAAACGCGACACGAGCTGAGGCGTCAGGGCGATTTCCGGGACGAGAAGGAGGGCGCCCTGGCCTCGATCGCGGGCTGCGGCGATGACGTGCAGGTAGACCTCGGTCTTGCCCGAGCCGGTGACCCCGTGAAGCAGGAAGGCGTCGCCGCCTCCGCCCACGATCGCGGAGACCGCGTGCCGCTGGGCGGGCGTGAGCTCCGGCGGCGTGTCTGGCGCGACGGGCGTACGGAAGAAGGGGTCGATGTGAACCTCCCGCTCGTCCGTCGTCACCAACCCTCGCGCTTCGAGGCGCCGCACGATGCCGCGGGCGCCGGCACCCACCCGCTCCCGGAGCTCCGCCAGGGGGACCTCGTCGCGGCTCGCGACCAGCGCAAGGATCTCGCGCTGCCTGGGCCCGAGCCGCTCCGCCTCGAAGGAACCCGAAACGCGAACGAAGAGCTCGCAGCGAGTACCCACGCGCCGGCCCGGGAGCGCCTCGCCGGGGGCCAAAAAGCCGCGCTCCCGAAGCCGACGAAAGGCTCCTGCGGGCAGGGCCGGCGCCGCGGCGCGCAGCACCTCGCCGATCGGGTGCAGATAGTAGCGAGCCGCCTCCAGAAGAAAGCGAAGCAGCTCTTGAGGGAACACAGGCTCGGGCTCCAGGAGCCCCGCGACGGTGGCGATCCGCGTCACCCCCTCGGGCGGCTCGTCGCGGTGCGCCACGACGAAGCCCGCGAGCTTGCGGCCATGGAAAGGCACCGCGACCCGCGAACCGAGCGCCGGGACCGGCTCATCCGGAGGCGCGCGATAAGTGAACGTCCGACGCAGCGGCACCGGCAAAGCGACGTCGACGAGCTCGCTCATGGCGCGGTGGCGCGAAGGCGGTCCCGCAGAGCGCGGGCCGTCGCGCTCCCCAAGCCCTGAAGGCAAGCGTGGGCGGTCGCCCGATCGCCCCGGGCGAGCGCGAGGCGCGCCTCCAGCAGCCGCGCCGCCGGATCCGCCGGGTGCCGCTGCCGGGCAAAGCGTACCACCTCCTCGGCAAAGCGAAGGTCGCCCCGGGCGATGGCGACCCGAGCAAGCGCGAGCGTCGCCCACCGATCGTCGGGCGCAGCGGTCACACACCCGAGCAAGAGGTCGTGGGCGAGCTCCCAGCGGCGACCCCGGAGCGCCCCGTCGGCGAGCCAACGGACCGCCGCCAGGGCGTCCTCCGGCACCACGCTCAAGCCGGGCCTCCCGCGCGGCGACGATCGATCTCACCGTGGAGCGCCATCAGCTCTTGGGCACGCCGGAGCATGGTGGCCACCCTCGGGTCGAACCCGCCCTGCGCCGCTCGCGCAGCGGCCGCCTGCAGAGACGCAAAGGCGTTCGGCGAGGGTCGCGGCAGGGACGCCTGTCGGGGCAAGGCGCTCGCCACGTCGGGGGCGAGCCCCCCCAGCCGCAGCTCCCCCGGCGGCCGCTCCAGCGGCGCCTCGCCGGCGGCCACCTCGCCAGCCCGCGGAAGGCTCTTGAGGGAAGCCTCGTGGATTCGAACGCGTACCTTCATTCTTTCGACTCCTCGGCCTCGGCCCAAGCGGCCTGGAGCACCGCCGCAACCGCCTCATAGAGGTCCTCGGGGATAACCTCGCCGACCTCGAGCCCGAAGAGAGCGCGCGCCAGGGGCACGTCGCGCATGACCGGCACGCCCGACTCCTCGGCCGCCTCGATCATCCGGCGCGCCAGGTGCTCTGCGCCGCGGGCGACCACCTCCGGCGCATCCGTCACGCCTTCTTCGTAGCGAAGCGCCACCGCAAGATGGGTCGGGTTCACGACCAACACGTCCGCGGTGCGCACCTGCTCGACCATGTCGTGCTCGATGATCTCGCGGTGGAGACGTTCACGCTGCTGCTTCGCATGGGGATCCCCCTCGGCCTCCTTGTACTCACGTTTCACCTCGTCCTTGCTCATGCGCTGATCGCGCCGATGTCGCCACCGCTGGTAGAACACGTCGAGCACGCCGATCGCCAGGATCGCGCCGCCGACCCTCAGGACCAACCCGGCCACCAACTCCCCGGCCGCCTCCAGGGTGAACAAGGCGTCATGACCTGCGAGGGCGACCACCCCACGCAGCGCCCCCCGCAGCACGCGCCAGGCCACCAGCCCGACGACGAGCATCTTGAACAGCGTCTTGAGGAGCTCGACGAGCTGCCGCTGGCTGAAAAGGTTCTTGACGCCCTTGATCGGATCAAGCCTCTCGAGCTTGGGGGCGATCGGCGCGAACGTCACCAAGGGCCCCACCTGGAGAAAGGTCGCGAGCGCCCCCGCCAGGAGCGCGGCGAGGACCAGCGGAAACGCCGCGTCGACGCCGAGCGAGAAGCCCGCCTCCAGCAGCCCCTGGCCCGCCGGCAGCTCCCCTTCGACAGCGCGCAGCGAGAGGCGGAAGACCTCGCTCAGGCTCAGCAGAGCCCGGGGGCCGCTCGCAAACCCCGCCCCCACGACCGCGAGGAGCACCGCGGCGGTGGCGAGGTCCCGACTCTTGGGGACCTGCCCTTTCTTGCGGGCCTCACGCAGCCGCTTGGGAGTGGCCTCCTCGGTCTTCTCGCCGGACATCGCGGACACCTTATCAGGCCGTCACGAGGGCGGGTTGCGAGCGTGTTTTCGTTTCGCGAGCGTGTTTTCGTTCCGCACGGGCACGGTTATCCTGCGGCCCGTGAGCCGCCCTCGCGTCGACGTCGTGGTCCCAGGAGCCGAGGGGAGCTGGATCGCCCGGGCCCTGCGTCAGGCGGGCTACGACGTGCGCGAGGCGGACGACGCCAAGGGCAGCGCCGACGCCGACGCCGTGATCCTCGACCGCTCCGTACCCGGGTTCGAGGCCATCCTCACCGAGCTGGGGGCCCCAGCGCGGATCGTGGTGGGGTGGGAGCCGGCCGAACCCGAGGACCGGCAGGCGTGGGGGGCGCGCGCGGTGTTCACGCGCCCCGTTTCATCCCACCGCCTCCTGGAGACGCTCGCCGAGGCGATCGGACGGCCGCCACCGCCGTCGTCGGCGCGCACCACCTTGCCGGCACCGAGCTCACGTCCGCCGGAGGCGCCGCCCCCGCTGCGAGAGCCAACGATCAGCCTCGGCGAAGGGACGCCGGCGCGGGAGCCGACCCTCAACCTGGAGGTCTCGGAGGTCCCCACATCGCCCAACACCCAAGCCGCCGACCAAGGCAGCCCGGAGCCGCCGCCGTCCTCATCCTCACAGGACCTCTCTTCGGCGGGCATCCACGTCGAGTTCGGACCGCGCATCGACGCGCTCTTGCGCGAGGCGGACAGGCGGGTCTTTCCCAACGAACGGCCCCTCGACCTGCGCTTTCCGGGGGGCGACGAGCCCGCCCAGGAGCTCGTCCCCGATGACCTCTTGGCGGAAGTCTCCATGCCTCTCGACGTGCCCGACGCAGATCCCCTGGATGCCTTCACCTTCGTGGGGACGCCGGACCTCGTCACCGGTGGGGAACGCGCCGAGGCCCCCCCCTCCGATGCCGGGAGCACGAGCGGCCGCACGCCGCGCACCGTCGACGATCGCCCGGGCCGATCCTCCGACCCGGGCAGCGCCTCGACCGCGGTGCGCTCCGGGGTCGCCCGAGAGGGGATGCTCCCAGCGGCCGGGGCCATCCGGGTACTGTGGCAGGCCCACGACGAGCCACGACCGGTTCAACTGAGCTTTCAGATCGCCGGGGGACCGGCGCTGATCCTGGCGAGCCACGGGGGTCGGCTGCTCTCCCTGGAAGGCCCTGTCCACCTCCGCGCGGCCGCCCGGCTCCGAGCAGACCAACGCCTGCGGGCGGTCCCGAACGACGAGGAAAGCGCCCGCGCGCTACTCCAGGACGAGGTCCGCTTTGGGCGACTCGACGCCTTCGAGCTGTCCCAGCTCCTGCGGCGAGCGCGCGAGACGCTCATCCACGAGTTGGTGGTCGCGCCGGAGGCTCGGTTCCGGATGGAACCCTTCACCGGCAGCGCCGGAGAACGCCCGTTGGTGCATGGTCGGCTGGTCGCCGTCGCCTGCGAGGGAGCCCGCCAGCGTGTGAGGGCGCGGGAGGCGCTGCGCTGGCTCGGGTTGGCTCCCCAAGAAAAGCTCGTGCTCTCCAGTACCTTCGGACCACGCGCCCTCGACGCGGGGCTGGAGCCCGAGCTCATCGAGGCGTTCGAAGCCGCCGCCGATCGCGCCGTGGGCGAGCTCCTGGGCTCCACGCCTACCGTCGCGGGCGTCGCCGGGGCCCTGCTGACCCTGGCCTCGGCGGACGCCGTGCGCACGGAGGGCACCGCGGACTCGATGGAGGTCCGGGCCGGCGTGGCCCGCGAGCGCATCCTCCGAGCGGCACGCCTCGCGCGCGAAGGGAACTACTTCGTCATCCTCGGCGTCGACCCCCAGGCCTCCGGTCGTGCGATCGAGCGCGCCCGCCGCCGAGCAACCCGGGAGCTCCTCCAGATCGACCTCGCCTTCCTCGACCTCGAGAACCTGGAGGATGTGCGGCGCGAAGCCCTGGTTGCGATCGAAGAGGCCGCTGCCGTTCTCGCCGACCGCCGACTGCGGGAGGCCTACGCGCGAGCCCTCGAGCGCCCACCCTTGCGGTAGGTTCTGAGCAGCACTACAGCGATACGGTCAACATGGCGATCCGACCCATCCTCCACTACCCCGACAAACGCCTGCGGATCCCGGGCAAACCGGTGACCGACTTCGGCCCCGAATTCCAGCAGCTCGTCGAGGACATGGCCGAGACGATGTACGCAGCGCCCGGCGTCGGCCTCGCTGCTCCACAGATTGGGGTGTCTCTCCGCCTCTTCGTCATCGACGTGGCTACCGGCGACGACGAGCCGAGCGACCTTCGCGTGTTCACCAACCCGGAGCTGCTCGAGCTCGAGGGCTCCGTGCTCTTCGACGAGGGCTGCCTCTCCTTCCCGGGCGCTCGCGAGGAGATCGAACGGGCCGAGCGGGTCCGCGTTCGGGCCCTGGATCGCCACGGCGAAGCTTTCGAGCTCGAGGCGGACGGACTCCTCGCCATCGCTATCCAACACGAAAACGACCACCTCGACGGCAAGCTGATGATCGACAAGCTCGGGGTGCTGCGCCGTCGGCTCTTGCATCGCTCGATGGTCAAGCGCGCGACCGCCGCGGCCATGGCCTGAGCGGCACGAGCGGGGACGATGCGCGCGCTCTTCTTCGGTAGCCCAGCATTCGCCGTGCCGTGTCTCGACGCGCTCCACGAGATCGCCGAGGTCGTCGCGGTCTTCTCTCAGCCCGATCGGCCCGCCGGCCGTGGCCTGGCGCTCCGAGCGCCGGCGGTGAAGGTGCGCGCCCTGGAGCTCGGGCTGCCCGTCTCCCAGCCCACCAAGGTGCGGACGGCTGCCTTCGCCGAAGAGCTCCGGGCCCACGAGGCGGACATCGCCGTGGTCGTCGCCTATGGTCGGATCCTGCCGAAGGCCGTGCTCGACGCACCGCGGCGGGGCTGCGTCAACGTCCACGCCTCGCTGCTCCCACGCTGGCGCGGAGCCGCGCCGATTCAGTGGGCCCTCGCGACCGGTGACCAAGAGACCGGCGTGACCTTGATGCAAATGGACGAGGGGATGGACACGGGCCCGATCCTGGCGACCCGGCGTACGCCTATCGCTCCCGACGAGACGACCCCCGAGCTCGCCGAGCGCCTTTCGGACCTGGGAGCCCAACTCCTTCGGGAGGAGCTTCCGCGTTGGGTCGCCGGAGCGCTCGCTCCGATGCCTCAGCCTCCCGATGGGGTGACGATGGCCCCGCTGCTGACCAAGGAGGACGGGCGGCTGCCTTGGTCACGCAGCGCCCGCGCGGTCCACGACCGCGTCCGAGCCATGAAGCCGTGGCCTGGAGCGTTCACCGACGTGGACGGCGAAGACCGCCGCATCAAGGTCCACGCCACCCATGTCGTGCACGAGACCGGCCACCATGGCGACCCCGGGGAAGTGATCGGCGCCGACGAAAGGGGCGTACGGGTGGCATGCGGCGAAGGCGTCATCGCGCTCGATGTGCTCCAGGACCCCAGCCGCCGACGCCTGGAGGCCGCGGCCTATCTTCGCGGGCCCGGACTCTCGCCCGGCACGCGGCTGCGCTGAGAAGGGAAACCCCGATGAAGATCTACACGAAGACGGGAGACCGCGGTCAGACGGGCTTGTTCGGAGGCGCGCGGGTGTCGAAGGCGACCGCCCGAGTCCGCGCCTACGGTGACGTCGACGAGCTCAACAGCGTGCTCGGGGTCGCCCGCGCGGGGGGTGTCCCCACCCCCGTGGACGCCGTGCTGAGCATCGTCCAGAGCGAGCTGTTCGATGTGGGCGCCGAGCTCGCAACAGCCCCCGGGCGCAGCGCCCAAGGCTTCGCCCCAATCGACGAGCGAGCCATCGAGCGCCTCGAACGTGCCATCGATGAGGCCGTCGCGGCGCTGCCGCCGCTCAAGAGTTTCATCCTGCCCGGTGGTTGCCTTGGGGCGGCGCAGCTCCATGTGGCGCGAACGGTCTGCCGGCGGGCGGAACGCTCCGTCGTGGCCCTCGCCGACGACGAGGTCGTGCGCGACACGCTCGTCGTCTACCTCAACCGCTTGAGCGACCTGCTCTTCGTCCTGGCCCGCCTCACCAACCAGGAGGCCGGATGCCCGGACGTCGAATGGAGAGGCCGCGCGCACCAATAGTGAAGAGCCGGCGCGTTGACGCCGGCTCTTGGTCCTTACCGTGAGAGAGGAGGAGTGGTTTGAACCGAACCCCTACCATTCTGGTAGGTGGGTGCCGTGTCGCGCCGCTTCAGGCTTCCCAGTGATGCTTGCTGGGTCTGCACACCACGGGCGACTGAGCCCCCGGTTCGATGGAGTCAGGGATTCGTTTCGCTACCTCGCAAGCCACAGAGGGACATAAAGACACCCTACGCACGCGGGCTGCCCCGGTCAACGGGCACGCGGGCACACAGGCGCACCGGTACCGCTCAGGGTCTCAGTCCTTCACCGGTGTGGCCTTCAGAGCGGCCTTGCCGTTTTTCTTGTAAACGGTGAAGCGGACGCCCTTGGCACCGTGCTTGGCAACGATGGCGTCGCGGTTCTTGCGCAGCGTCTGGCTGAAGCGCTCGAAGGTGAGCCCCGCCGTCGGCTCGCCGCACGCGCGCTTCATGGCCACGAAGTCGTCGTAGACCTGACGGAAGTGGGCCTCCTCGTCGTCGGCCTCCGAAGCGGCGGCGAGAAGCTCCTCGGGGATTTGGGCGACCATCGTCTGCCCCTCGTCCTCGTCGAAGTCGTGCGCGAGCGGCGCCGCGGGCGCGGGGGGCTCCATGGCCGGCGGAGGCGGCGCAGGCGGAGGCGGAGGCGCAGGCGCGGGCGCAGCCGGTGGCGCTGCGGGCGCAGGCGCAGCGGGCGCAGGCGCAGGGGGCGCGGGCGCTGCGGCAGGCTCGGGCGCGGGCGGAATCTCAGCCGCCCCCCCCTCGTCCTGAGCGAAACCGAAGAACGGGGTCGAGCCGCCCCGCTCCGGCGCCGCACCGAGGATCTCGTCCAGATCCTTCGCGGGCTTCGCCGCCCCCGCGCCGGTCCCTGCGACGCGTTCGAGCCCCTGGTTGACGTCCTTGGCGATCTGCCGGTATCGGCGCGTCAGCTTCGTCTCGTCGAGACGCTGAAGCTGACCGCTGGCGAGCGCCTGTGCGACGTCGCGGAAGCGGCGATAGGGACGTACGTGCTCCAACCACATGAAGAGCAGTCCCAGCAGACCCAGGACAAGAGCGACCGCGCCCACCGCGATCCACGGCACGCTGTCGAGGGACTCCTCGTAGCGGAAGAGATCGAGCGGGGACGCGAGAGCGCTCGCCGGCCGTGTGATGACGTAGCCAACCTGAGCGTGGGAAGCGCTACCGGTCACCAGGGCGAAGATCCCGCGACCGCTCTCACCCACAGGCATCGGGTCCGTCCGCCCTTCGCTCGCGAGCGCCGGGTCTTCGAGAGCGCTCGCCAGGGCTGCCTCGATCTGGGGCGCCTGAGGCACCCCCTGGCCGGGCTCGATGTGCGACGCGAGCAGCCGCTCCCGGGCGAAGAAGCCCAGGCTGGCGCCGGGGATGCGCGACGCGAGACGCGCCGTGAGCTGTGGGCTCACCTCCATGCAGTGGATGATGGCGCCGACGTAGCGGCCGCCGTCGATGACCGGGCGCGCCGCCACCCGGTAGATGACCCCGTTGTAAAGGAGGACGTCGTCGGTGAGATAACCGCTGAGGGCGCGCTGCACGACGGGGAAGGCCCCAAGCCCCGCGCCCGCCGGAGGAGCGCTGCCCCCAAGCTGGGCGATGATCTCGCCTTGGGCATCGACGGCGAAGAGCAACTGCGCTGCTCCCTCCTGGAGCTGGGTGTTGAGCTCGGCGAGCTTGCGACCGAGACCGTCGCGAAGGGAGCCCTCCAGCTCGCTGCGGTCGCGTCGGCTGCTCGCGCGCTGCAGCGCCGAACGCACGTCGCTGTTCGCCGCCATCGGGGCGATGTCGTCGAGGCGAGCCCTGGCGTCGTACCGGAGCCACAGCTCGAGCTCCACACGGTCACGGCGGAGCTGCTCCTCCAAGCGCGTGTCGTAGTTGCGGTTGATCTGGTCTTGCGCGATGAACGCGGCGGCGACTCCGGCCCCGGCCGCCACGGCGAGGAGGAAGTAGTAGAAGCGAGACAGCATCGTTCAGCTCCCCCCGCCGAGGGTGATCGGCTCGACCTGCAGGGGCACTCCCTCGGTTACCTGCACCGGAGCCGAATGCACCTCTTCGGCGCCGCGGAACACCTTGAGCGTGTAACTCCCCGCGGCGATCCCTTCGAAAGAGTAGCTTCCGTCGGGCGCCATCCGGGCGCACGCGACGAGGTCGCCCAGGGCATGCACGGTCCCACCCACGTGGGCGTAGAGGCGATCGGTGATCGTGTACGGACCGCCCGCGGGAACGTTGATGGCGCGGGCGTTGCCCGGGGCCGTCGCCAGGGGCGCGAAGTCGGGGATCTCGCTCGACTGGAGCTCGTGGGCGCAGCCATCACGGTTCTCGATGCGCAGCGCCGCGCCGGCCTTCGTGACGATCGTCTTGGGCATCAGATCGCCGCCCTGGATGCGGTACGTGCACCCGGTCGGGGCCTCGACCTCGGCCCCGGTCAGGACGACGGCGAGCTCGCGGTCGGGCCGAGGTCGCGGCGGACGCGGATCGAGGAAGCCATTCCAAACCTTCCAGTAGTAGGTGGCCGGTCCTTCCTCCGCCGCGGGTCTGGAGGCGTCGGACGCCATCCGAACCGTTCCGCGGATCGGCGCCGCCAGAGCGGTGGCCCCGGCCACCCCCGCGACGGCGATCACCCACTTGAGCACTGCCTTCGTCCGCATGAAACCCCTTTTGAGTTCGGTGGGTTACGCGCGTCGATGGTACGGGGGCAGGGCCGGCGCGGTCAACGGAAAGCTCAGCCTCGACTGAGCGGCGGAGGCGCATAGTAGTCCACCACGCGGATCTTACGAGAGAGGCGGACCTCGAAGGTTTGGCGCTCCCCTTGGGCGTCGCCGCCGATCTCGAAAGGCAGCGGGCGGTCCAGCTCGACGCGCACATGCTCGACCAAGAAATCATGAACGCGAGGATCCCGGTAGGTCCCTTTCCAGATCTCGCGGATGTGCCGCGCGACATCCAGGCTTCCGATGTCCACGACGCGGAGGTTGAAGCGGTCGTCGCGGTCCTCGGCGAAGGGGAAGATGCGCGCCCCAAAGCCCCAGTACGGAACCGTCGAGGCCCAGACACCACGCATCGGGCCTTCGTAGAGCAGCTCCCCAGGATCCATGGGAGCACCAACGGGCTGTCCGTCGACCCCAAGGCGCAGCGCCGGCTCGCCGAGGTTGGTGATCCGGACCGGGTGGTGGGGCCAGCGTAGGATCCGCGGCATCGACAGCAGCGGAATCGCGAGCGCGTAGGAGAGTGCCCCGGTCCCGTAGCGACGGAGGATCGGGAGGCGCCGCATCACGTCGCGGACCCGATGGAAGTCCTCGAGGGCGACCGCCTCGACCCCCACGCCGCAGAAGGGCGCCATCATCCCTTCGCACTCGACGAGGCGAAGTTCGCGGCTCCCGCCTTCTTTGCGGAGTCGGCCCAGGTCCGCGACGACGCCCGCTTGGGCACCCAACACCCACGCCAAGGCGTTGCCGGTGCCGAGCTTGAGCATACCGAAGCGTGGCGGCTCACGGCCCTGAGCGTCGGCCTCCTTGCAGATCCAGGTCACCATCTGCGTAAAGGTTCCGTCGCCACCGCCCGTGAGCACCGTCGGGTAGCCACGCTCGACGATCCGCCGCGCGATCTCGCGACCTTCCTCCAGGCTGCGTGAAACGAAGAGGTCGCCGCTCTGGACGATCTGGTCGAGCATGCCGACGAGGTCCTCCGTGACCCCCTTCGCGTTCCCGTTGACGACGACCGCGACGCGGTCCTCTGCGGCACTCACCGGCGGGGCTCCCCGAGCACGTCGTCGATGCACGCGGCCAGGTGGATGTCGAGGGAAGTGACACCGCCGGCGTCGTGGGTCCAGAGGCGCACCGAGAGGCGGTCGTAGACCCAGTGGAGGTCCGGGTGATGGTTGGCCCCTTCGGCCAGGTCGCCGATGCGCTGGATCAAGCCAAGGGCCTCTCGAGCGGAACCGGCGCGGTGCTCACGAACGAGGGAGGCGCCGTCCCGTCGCCACGCAGGGTGACGCGCGAGGAAGGCATCGATGGCGGCGTCGTCGAGCAGGGGGCGAGGCATGAATGAGCTCCGGGTCGAATCCGAAGGGGCGGCGCGTACCTTCGTCTGCCGCGCTTCGCAGCGCAGGATGGTTCGAGGGCTGCCTGGCGTGCTCTAGCGGAACCGACCGGAGCGCTCAAGGGGACGCCCCCACCCGTCCGCCTGCGGCGCAGGGCTCAGTAATACCAGGGGAACTTCGAGAAGTCCTTCTCCCGTTTCTCCAGGAAGGCGTCGCGCCCCTCCCGAGCCTCGTCGGTCATGTAGCCCAGCCGCGTCGCCTCGCCGGCGAAGATCTGCTGACCAACCAAGCCGTCGTCGATCATGTTCATGGCGAACTTGAGCATCCGGATGGCCGTCGGGCTCTTGTGGACGATCTCCTTCGCCCAGTCGAGGGCGACGCTCTCCAGTTGCTCGTGGGGGACCACGGCGTTGACCATCCCCATCGCCGCCGCCTCCTGAGCGGTGTAGGTCGCGCCGAGGAAAAAGATCTCCCGGGCCTTCTTCTGGCCCACCATCCGCGCGAGATAGGCCGAACCGTACCCCGCATCGTAGCTCGCCACGTCCGCGTCCGTTTGCTTGAACCGCGCCCTTTCGCTCGCGAGGGTCAGATCGCAGACCACGTGGAGGCTGTGCCCCCCGCCCACGGCCCAGCCCGGCACGACGCAGATGACGACCTTGGGCATGAAGCGGATCAGCCGCTGGACCTCGAGGATGTGCAGCCGACCCAGACGGGCCGGGTCGGCCCCGTCGTCGCCCTCGTATTGGTAACCGTCCTTGCCACGGATACGCTGGTCGCCGCCGGAACAGAACGCCCACCCGCCGTCCTTCGGCGAGGGACCGTTGCCCGTCAGCAGCACGCAGCCGACGTCGCTGGTCCTGCGGGCGTGGTCGAGGGCCCGAAAGAGCTCATCCACCGTCCGAGGACGAAAGGCGTTGCGCACCTCGGGCCGGTTGAAGGCGACGCGCACCGTCCCGTGCTCCTTCGCGCGGTGGTAGGTGAGGTCCGTCAGGTTCTCGAAGCCGGGAACCGGCTCCCATCGTGAGGGATCGAAGATCTCGGAGACCATGGGGGCGGTCATAGATCGGCCGCGTCCCCGCGCCAACCACGCTATCTTCGGAAGGTGAGCCAGCCTCCCGACCGCCCCGACGCTCCGGCGCCGGGGACCCTGCTCGCGCCAGGCCTGCGCGTCGTCGCTCCGCTGGGCGGTGGGGGCATGGGGGTCGTTCTGCGGGTTCACGACGAGGCGCTCCAGCGAGACGTCGCGGCCAAACTGGTGCATCCGCACCTGCTCCGGAGCCAGGAGGCGCGCGCGGCCTTCTTGGCGCAGGCCCGAGCCATGGCTCAGGTCTGCCACCCGAACGTCGTCGAGATCTTCGCCTTCGGCGAGCACGACGAGCGCCCGTACTTCACGATGGAGCACATCGACGGCCCGACGCTGACGGAGTATCACGCCCGCCGGGACCACCAGCCCATCTCCGTCGACGAGGCGCTGCGGCTTCTGCAGGGCGTCGCAGCGGGCGTGGCGGCGATCCACGAGAACGGCACAGTGCACGGCGATCTCAAGCCGGGGAATGTCCTGCTCGACGTCGAAGGCCGCACGCGGGTGACGGACTTCGGGATCACCCACGGGAGCGACGAGCTGCTCGGCACACCGGCGTACGTCGCGCCCGAGCGCATCGCCCGGCAGACACGCCCCGAGTTCTTGCCACGCGTCGATGTCTACGCCTTCGGAGCGTTGGCCCATGAGCTCCTGACGGGCGAGCCCCCGTTTCGGGCGCCGGACGTCGGGCGCCTCTACGCCCAACACCTGTACAAGCCGCCTCCCAGAGCGACCGATCGGAGGCCCGACCTGCCCAAAGAAATCGACACCGTTCTGGCGGCGGCGCTCGCCAAGGATCCCGCCGAGCGTCCCGCCTCGGTCCTCGACGTCCTCGACGGGCTCGCCGCGGCGCGCCGGGCCATGCGCCCCACCCGGCGAGTGCTCATCGCCGACGACGATCTGGACATGCGACGACTGATCCGCGCCTGTCTCGAGACCGATCTGGACGTCGACGTCATCGAAGAAGTCGACAACGGCGGCGACGCGCTGCGCCTGCTCGGGGCACGACACTTCGACCTGGCGGTCGTCGACTTGCACATGCCACGCTTGAACGGATTGGAGCTCACCGCCAGCATCCGGGAACGGGTGCCTCCTGTGGACCTCCGCATCGTGGTCGTCTCGGGCCACGGCAGCGCGTCCGACTGGCGAGTGCTCTCGCGACTGGGCGCCGACGCCTTCGTGGTCAAGCCGATCGAGCCCGAGGTATTCGTCGCGACCCTGGAGCCGCTCCTCTACGGCTGAGCGGCGCGCTGCCTTGGCGAGAGCGGGTCCCCCACCCGCAACACGCCCTCCGCATCGGGGCAGAGGTTCACCCCGAACCACACCTTGCCGTTCCAACGACGATAGCTCGCCAAAGTCCGCAGCGGCTCCCGGCCCTTGCTCGCCGTCTCGGGATCGATGGTCGTCACGACGCAGCGCTCGCAAGGCTTGACGCACCGGAACCCGATGCCGCCGATCCGCAGACCTCCCCAGCGGTCTTCCTGGTACGGCCTGCCGCCCTCGACGACCAGGTTGGGGCGAAAGCGGTCCATGGACAGCGGCGGGCCTTCGAGGCGCCCGTTGAGGTCCGCGAGAGACGCCTCGCTCGCAAGAAGGTAGGGGTAGCCGTCGGCGAAAGCGACCTCTCCGTTGCCCTGGTCCGTCCGCCGCGTCGCGCCCTCCCAAAACCGCACGAGACGCACCGGCCGTCCCAGCCAAGAGGACAGGAGCCGCGTCCCCTCATCATGCACGCAAGCCTCGACCGCCCCACCCCAAATGCGGACCGGCACCCGGGGGCCTTCGTACCGCTCCGGGATCCACACGCACCCCGCCTCGGTTCGGAGTGTGTAGCCGCCGCCTTCCAGGGCCACATCCACCAGGCACAAGCGAGGCTCCTCGCGCTGGGAGACGAAGCGGCCTGTGGCATCGACGAGCATCCATCGCCGATCGTGACGGAAACCTCGACGCCGAACCTCACCCTCGTCCAGGCGCACGCCACGCAGGGCCTTGACGGGATAGACCGTGATCGCGCTGAGCCTCACGGGGAAGACATGGCACTGGGAGGCCCACCCCGCTACGCGGCCGGCGATGGCACTCGGCCCTCGGGGCGGACGCAGGCTGCCCGCGGCGCGACGCTGGGAGCCGCGCGCGGCGGTTGAGTTACCCTTGCCTGCGGCTCCTTCGGGCGGAGCTGGCCGAAAGGAAAAAGGACGCATGAGACGACGACCCCAGGGCTGGAGCGAACGCTTCGCGCGCTCCCTCGAGGCGGACCCCAACCCGGCGCTCGAGGAGTGGCGATGGGCTCAGGAAGGCGAAGAGCCCTGCGACCCGCGCGCGATCGACGCGGCCTGGGACCTGGTGACGCTGCACGCCGCGGCCGAGGCCCACAAGCTCAACCACGCCATGCGCACCTTGGCC
>JALVDI010000207.1 GCA_027009115.1 Polyangiaceae bacterium
CAGCACCCGAAGGCTCGAACGGTCGTAGCGGGAGACGAAGGTGTCGCCCTGTGCGGCGAGGGCGCGAATCGCCGTGGGCGCCGTGTAGAAGATCGTGATCCGGTGGCGTTCGACCATATCCCAGTAGCGACCGGCGTCCGGGTAGGTTGGGACCGATTCGAACATCAGCGTCGTCGCCCCGTTGGCCAGTGGGCCGTAGACGATGTAGCTGTGACCCGTGATCCAGCCGACGTCGGCCACGCAGGCGTAGACGTCGTCTTCGCGGAGGTCGAAGACGGTCGCGTGGGTGAAGCTCGCGTAGGTAAGGTAGCCGCCGGATGTGTGGACGACCCCCTTCGGTCGCCCGGTGGAGCCCGAGGTGTAGAGGATGAACAGCGGGTGTTCCGCTTCCAGCGGTGGGGGTTCGTGGGCCGCGCTCACGCTCGCGAGCGCCTCGTGCCACCACACGTCGCGCCCCTCGACCCAGCCCACGTCCTCGTCGGTGCGCTTGTAGACCAGGACCTTCTTGACCCCGGGCTCGCCTTCGCAGGCTCGGTCGGCGACCTCCTTGAGTGGGATCTTCTTGCCCCCGCGCATGCCGAAGTCCTGCGTGATGACGAGCTCCGCGCCGCAGTCGCGGATGCGGTCGCGGAGCGCCTCGGCCGAGAAGCCGCCGAAGACCACTGAGTGGATCGCGCCGAGACGAGCGCAGGCGAGCATCGCGACGGCGGCCTCGGGGACCATGCCCATATAGATGATGACCCGCTCGCCCTTCTTGACTCCGAGCGCAGCCAGAGCGTTGGCGGCCTTGCACACCTCGGCGTGGAGCTCGCCGTAGGTGAGGGTGCGGACCTCCCCGGGTTCGTCGCCTTCCCAAAGGATCGCGACCTTGTCCCTGCGCGTGTCCAGGTGGCGGTCGACGCAGTTCTCACAGACGTTGAGGAGGCCGTCACCGAACCACGAAAGCGGGCCGTCTCCGATGCGGTCGAAGCATCCCTCGAGCCCCACCGTCGGCGTCTTGCGCCAGGCGATGCGCTCGCGAGCCACCCGGAGCCAGAAGCCGTTCGGGTCGTTTTGGGCGCGCGCATAGAAGTCGCGGTAGCGGTCGAGGTCGGTGATGGGTGTGGCGGCGCCGCTCCGAACGCGGGCGGGCACCTCGCAGACGTCTTGAGCCATGGACTCCTCCGAGTGCAGCAGGAGGTACCAGAAGTCCGGGCCGGATCTCAAACCCCTCGGGATCTGCCCGCGTGACGCCACCGCGTGCCGATGATAGACCCGGTCCGTGCCCGAGGAGGTCGAGGAGCAGGTGGTCGCCGCCATGAGGCAGCTCGGCTTCACCGCGACGGACGCCAAGGCCTACCTGGCGCTCCTCAAGCAGCACCCCGCCACGGGCTACGAGCTCGCGGCCCACTCGGGGGTGCCGCGCTCCGCGGTCTACAATGTCCTGGGGCGGCTGCAGGCGCTCGGTCTCATCAACGCCGTGCAGGACAAACCCGCCCGCTACGTGCCGCTCCCGCCGGCTCGGCTCTTCGAGCTCTTGCAGACCCGCTTCGCTCGGAACCTCGATGCGCTGCGGGAGGGGCTCGAGCGGCTCGCAGACCGCCCCGACGACCGGATGACCTGGACGGTCCAGGGCTACGACGCGATGTTGGAGCAGGCCGCACAGTTGGTGTGCGCCGCGCGCTCGAAGCTCGTCGCCTCCCTCTGGGGGCGCGAAGCCGAAGCGATCGCCAAGGATCTGCGACGAGCCGAAGGCCGCGGCGTCGACGTGACGCTCTTTTCCTTCACACCGCTGCCCGAAGTCGGGCGGCGCTTCTCCTACGGCATCGACCCGGAGGCCCTCGCCGCGCACTGGGAGCACCGCATCCTTCTCATCGCCGACGGGCAGCGCCTCCTCGTCGGGGCCGCGGAGACCACTGCGGACAACCGGGCGGTAGTGACCGACGAGCCCAGCCTCATCGAGATGGCACGCAACAACCTGATCCTCGACCTCACCCTGTATGGCGAGCGCCTGGGCGAGGACGTCTCGGGGGTCGTGGCCGAGCTCAGTCGGCGGTTCGCACCGGTCGAGGAACTCTTGGGACAGGTCCGTGCAGACCGAGCGAGTGCGGCCGGCACGCCGGAGCGCTAGGGTCCCTCGATGCGGACTGTCCTGATCCTCTCCCTCGTGGCCTGTGGCGCCGGATCGACCCCCCCGACCGAGGGAGCCGAAGCCACGGCGGCGCAGGGTTCCGAGGAGACCGAGGTCACTCCCGAAGAACGCTACATCGCGGCGACGACGCGCATCTACGAGGCCTGCTACGACGACCTCGACCATCTCGACGAAGCGCACCGCGCGCGCCGTGAGCTTCGGATCCGGAGGCTCCGCGAAGAGGAGGTCGACGAGCGACTGCCGGCGGGGCTCGTCGTCGAGCGGGCGGGCGCCGGCGGGGGCCAGGCCGACACCCTGGACGAGGAGCCGACGGGCGTCGAATACAGCGCCCACGAGCAGCAGCTCATCGCCCTGGAGGGGGAGCTGGACGCCTTCCGGGCCGAGCGCCCAGACCCCGAAACCTGGAGCCTGGAGGAATGGGAGCGCTTCGACGATCTCGCCGACCGGCTCGTCGCGCACTGCACAGCCCAGCGTCGCTGAGGGCTCAACGGGAGTCGGCGGGTCGCTCCAGCTCCCGGGTTCCGAGCGACCGACCCAGCGGGAGGCGGAGCCGGTCGTACCGGAGCCCAGACTTCAGCGAGCGCTGCAGCGCCGGCGTCAGCCGGTCCCGCACCGCAGCGGCTGCCGCCGGATTGAGCTGCACCTGGGCCGGGTTCGCCGAGCTCACCTCGGTCTGCTCGACCTCTGCCTGCTCGACCTCTGCCTGCTCGACCTCTGCCTGCTCGACCTCTGCCTGCTCCACCGTGGCCCTCAAAGGCACCGAGCGGTTGCCTGCCTCGTCGACGGCGCGGATCTCCAAGCCCTCCGGCGAGCCGGTCGTTCGGAAGCTCGTGGCGTCGGCTCCTGGCTGGCCGAGCACCTCGGCGGCCCGCATGACGACGTAGCCCGTCACAGCGCGGTTGTCTTCGGCAGCGGTCCACTCGAGGAGCAGTGCCTCGCCCTCAGCGGTCGCGGTCAATGCGGCGCCTGCGGGCCAACTCGGAGCCGTCCCATCGCCCGTCGTCACGTCGACGAAGAGCGGCTCGCTCGTGTTGCCCGCGAAGTCGACGGCCTCGACCGACAAGCGCACCGTCGCCGCCTCGTCGAGCCCGGTGACCTCGGCTTGCGTCACGGTCGGAGCGACCTGCGTAAGAAAGGCCCCCTCTTTGCGGATCCGGTAGCCGCTGACCCCTTCCTCGTCGGACGCCTCCGGCCAGCGGAGCTCGACGCTGTGGGTTCCGGCCTCCACGACCTCGAGGTCGCCCTCGGAAGGCCAGGTCGGCGGCGTGCTGTCGGCGCACGCGAGAAAGAAGACGCTCGTCAAGAGAAGCGGAGTCGGGCGCATGGCGCCTGCAGCTTGGCTCACGCGTCGCCGAGCGTCGAGACGGGTCTGCGGGTCGCCGCCAACACCTCGAGGGCGGCCTCGTGCAGCAGGCCGTTGCTCGCCACCAGCCGCCCGCTCCGTGGGTCCGCCCGCTCTCCGGCGTAGCCGCTCAGCTGGCCCCCGGCGGCTTCGACGATGACCGCGCCGGCGCAGAGATCCCAGGGGTTGAGCTTCTGCTCCCAATACAGGTCGTAGGTTCCGTCGGCGACGAGGCAGAGGTCGATGGCGGCCGACCCGCAGCGCCTCACGCCCCGGACGCGTTTGAGGAACGCCGCGAGCTCCCGCAGGTTGTCCTCGTCGCTCGTCCAGCGATCGTAGGGGAAGCCGGTGGCGCACAGAGCGTCGCTCAGCTCGGCGCGTTCAGAGACGCGGCAAGGGCGGCCGTTGCGGGTGGCGCCGCCCCCTCGCTCCGCCGCCCAGGTCACGCCAAGCGCCGGCGCGGACACGACGCCCAGACGCCCCTCGCCGTTGTCCCACAGCGCGATCGAGACAGCGAAGAACGGATGCCCGTGGGCGTAGTTGGTCGTCCCGTCGATCGGGTCGACGTACCAGACCGGGCGCCCATCCAGAGGCTGCCGCTCGCCCTCCTCGCCGACGATCGCGTGTTCGGGAAACGCCGCGCGGAGCCTGCGCCGGATGTGGTCCTCGACGCGCAAGTCGTACTCGGTGAGGAGATCGATCGCGTCTTTCTTGTGGACCGCGACCCCCGCGCGAAAGCCCGCGCACATGAGGCCTGTGGCCTCCGAGGCGATCTCCAGCGCCACCGTGAGCATGGCCCCTACCTGCGCGCCAGCAGCCGCTCCGTCAACGCGACGATCACCTCGTCGTAGATCGCGCCGAAGTGACCGTTGCTCATCAGCACGAGGACGTCGCCCGGTGCTGCCGCCTGCACCACCGCCGCTCGGACCTCCGCCAGGGTGGCGCAGGCGACTGCCTCGCGACCGAGGGCGCGGACTTCGGCGGCGATCCGGGCAACGTCCAAGCGCTCGTCGGCGCCGATCTCCGGGCGCCCCACCGGTGCCAGAACGCTCACGTCGGCGACCGCCAAGGCCGCTGGATACGCGGCTTGGTGCAGGTTGCGCGACGCCGTCGCGGAGCGCGGCTCGAAGGCCGCCACGAGGCGTCCGTCCGGGTGCCGCGCCCGGAGACCGGCGAGGGTTTCGCGGACAGCGGTCGGGTGGTGCGCGAAGTCCTCGTAGACATGCACACCGTCGGCCACGGCGAGCAGCTCCTGACGGCGGCGCACACCGGCGAATCGACCCAGGGCGTTCAGCAACCCGCTCACATCGCAGCCCGCCCCCTCGGCGGCCAGGGCGATCGCCGCCAGCGCGTTGCGGACGTTGTGCGCACCGCTCAGCGGTAGGGTGGCGCGCCCCAAGAACGTGCCGCCTCCGTAGAGGTCGAAGGGCGTCGCCTGTGGGCTGGGTCGCGCGAGGGCGGCGGACCAGAGAGGCGACACGTCCCCGCAGTCGTCGTCCACTAGGCCGTAGAAACGGACGCGGCAGCGGGCGCGGCGAGCAAGCGCGCGCACCCGCGGGTCGCCGGCCCAGGCGACGAGCAGCCCGTCGTCGGGGATGCGCTCGACCAGCCCCTCGAAGGCCGCCAGGTAGCTGCGCTCGTCGGGGTAGATGTCGATGTGGTCGTGCTCGACGGACGTCAGTGCGACGGCCCAGGGGTCGTAGCGCCAGAACTTGGGCTTCTTTTCGAAGAAGGCGCTGTCGTACTCGTCGCCCTCGAGCACGAAGGGCGCGCCGCTTCCGAGCCGGAAGCTGACATCGAAGTTCCGGGGGATGCCTCCGACGAACATGCCCGGATCCTGGCCGGCCTCCCGCAAGAGAAACGCCAGGAGGCTGCTCGTCGTCGTCTTCCCGTGGGTGCCCGCGACGACGTAGCTCTGCCGCCCCGGCAGGAAGAGCTCCTGCAGTGCCGCGGGCAGCGAGGTGTAAGGCAGTCCACGGTCGATGGCGGCGCGCGCCTCGGGGTTGTCCGGCCGGCAGACGTTGCCGACGACCACGAGATCCGGCGCCGGCTCGAGGTTGGCCGGATCCCACCCCAACATCGTCTCGACACCCCAGGCGTCCAGCGCGGGACCCATGGGCGGGTGAAACGCGCGGTCGCTGCCGGTTACGCGATGGCCCCGTGCTTTGAGGAGCCCCGCCAGCGCCCCCATGCCGGTCCCGCAGACGCCGATCAGGTGCACGTGCACGGATCAGCCGAGGATCTTCTCGATGGTGTCCCGAGCCCGAGCATCCACGAGGTTCTCCAGGAGCTCGCGGACCTTCGGATACTTCGCGAGCACCCGCTCGATGCGGTGACGCGCGAAGGCGGCGGTGTCGACGTCGGTCAGCGCGGTGACCGTCGCCGTACGCTCGGCCCCCGAGAGCACCGACACCTCGCCCACGCACGCGCCCCGCCCGAGCTCCGCCAGGTGAACGTTCCCGCCCGGAGTCTCCGTCTCGACCCGCACTTTCCCGCGCATGATGAGGTACATCACGTCGCCACGATCCCCCTGGCGTACGAGCACGTCGCCCTCGCCGAAGGTCATCGCGTAACCGGATTCGAGCACCTCTCGCCGACCTTCGGCGTCCAGGCTTCGGAAGAGGTGGCTGCGCTCGATGATGTCGGCCATCTCCTCGACGAGCGCCGCGTGTTCTTCGGGACGCAGACTTCGCCCGCCGGCAGGAATCGTGGAGGGCCGGGTCATGGCTCTAGGTTCCCAGAACCGGCGGGCAGCGGCAATGTTTGGGGCATGGCATGCGCACAAATCGTACATCTGGGTTGACGCACGTCCGCTGGGTGGTCATCCTGCAACCGTGGGTGATCCTCGCAGCAAGAGTCTGAAGGAGCGCGTCACGGAGATCCTCCAGGGCGTACGCGAAGTCTTGGACGAGCTGATCCACCCCGAGCCCCCGCTCGTGCCCGTCCGGGTTCGCCGGCCGCGACCGCCTCTGCGTCGTCGCCGCTGAAGTCGGCCTTCCCACACCGACGGCCCATGCGAAAAAGCACGGAGCGACCCGTCCCTCGATGGTAGGGCGGAACGCATGTCGTTGGAATCGACCGTTGCCGAGCTCATGACGCCCATCCCGTACACGATTGGTCGGGACGCCACCCTCGAGGAGGCCGCCGAGAAGATGCGGGCCCATGGCATTCGGCATTTGCCCGTGCTGCATGGAGGCAAGCTGGTGGGGATCGTCAGCGACCGCGATCTCGGCCTGATCGGTTCCCTCAACGACGTGGACCCAACGAAAGTCTCCGTCGAAGAGGCCATGAGCAACCCCTGGACCGTCCCATACACCGCGCAGCTCAGCGACGTCGTACGGGAGATGACCGAGCACAAGTACGGTTCGGTGCTCGTCGTCGACGAGAAGAAGAACCTCGTGGGGATCTTCACCACCCACGACGCCCTCGAAGCGCTCAGCGAGCTCCTCGAAGCGGCGCGCCTCGCCGCGAGCTGAGCGCTCGTAGGTAGGTAGAGCATCTCAAAACCCCTCGTCGGCGCTCCGCGGCCTGCGCGCGTCCTCTGCCGCCATCCTCTCACCTCGAGGATGCTCGGCATTCCCTCGGCTCGTGGATGCGTCACCGGTCCCGCCCAGTCTACGGATCGATCGGCGATCGCTGTTGAGATGGGCTGCAGGAAGGAGAGAGCTCCACTTCGACAGGGACCCCGTTGACTGCCGCGGTGCCCGTCAGCTCGTCGTAGAGCTCGGGGTCGGCGAGGTCGTTGAACGATGCCCCCGCGTGCTGTCGCGCCACCCGGAGACGAACGCCAGGGCGGTCGTGACCAAAACCGTGGGGCAGGCTCACCACGCCGGGCATGACCTCGTCGCTGACCTCTGCGCGCACCGTCGCGCGTCCGACGCGGGAGGTGATCGTCACCGACGCGCCGGTGTGGATGCCCCGGGTCGCGGCATCGCTCGGGTGCATGAGGAGCGTGCATCGCTCTCGGCCCGACATGAGCCGCGGCGCGTTGTGCATCCAGGAGTTGTTGCTGCGGAGCTGTCGACGCCCGATGAGCAGCAGTCCGTGTTCCTTGGGTCCTGGCTCGTCCTCGCTCGCGGCCAGCCGGGCGAGGTCGCGGAGGAACGCCTGAGGAGCGAGGTCGATGTGCGGATGCTCCTTGGGGAGCCGCTCCGGCATCGCCGGCACGAGGGGGCCCAGATCGACCCCATGGGGCTGGCGGAGCAGCGTTGCCAACGAAAGCTTTCCGGCCGGTCCGCCGGGCTTGAAGCCAGCGAACCCTTTGCCGTAAGGACCCAACCGCAAGCCCGCGTCGAGCAGGAGCCGAGGGCCGACCGCGAGGAGCGCGCGAGCCTGCAGCGCTGCTCGGCTCAGCGGCCCATGGCGCAACGCCTCCAGGCGCGCGATGAGCCCGAGGAGGATCTCCCAGTCGTGTTTGGCGCCAGCGGGCTTGGGGAAGACCGCCGGCGAGAACTTCGTCGTGTTGCGGACGGCGACGGCGTGGAAGATGAGGTCGTAGTGGTCGCGCTCGAGCGGAGAGACGGGCGGCAAGATCAGGTGCGCGTGGCGCGTCGTCTCGTTGAGGTAGAAGTCGACGCTCACCATGAACTCGAGGGAACCGAGGGCCTCGTCGAGCTTCGCGCCGTTCGGTACCGAGAGCACGGGGTTGCCCGCCTGGGTGAGCAGCGCACGAATGCGCCCCTCGCCGGGCTCGACGATTTCTTCGGCCATCGCGACCGCCGGCAGCTCGCCCCCGAATTCGGGAAGGCCCCGGATGCGGCTGCGCCAGCGTCCCATGTGGCCGCGCCCGATGCCGAAACCCTTGGCTGCACTCAGGACGTCGACCGCGGGGGTCGGGAACATCACGCCGCCAGGCCGATCGAAGTGGTTGGTGATGAGGTTGAGCGCGTTGATGAGCCACGCATTGAGACCGCCAAAGCGCTGCGTGCACGCACCCACACGCCCATAGACGGCGGCGCGCGGGGTCATCGCCAGCTCGCGCGCCAGCCGCTCGATTACCGCCGCGTCGATGCCCGTCACGACGGCGGCTCGCTCCGGGCCGAACGGCTCCGCAGCGGCGAAAAGCGCCCGGGCGCCTGTGGTGAAGGGCTCGAGCCGACCGAGGTTGGCCAGACCCTCCCGCGCGATGACGTGCACCAGCGCCAGAAGGAAGAAGGCGTCGGTGCCGGGGCGCACGAAGAGGTGTTCGGACGCCGCCGCGGCCGTCTCCGTTCGGCGCGGATCGACCACCACGACGCGACCTCGCTGCTGGATCTCGCGGAGCCGGCGCCGCATCCCCGGGGCCGTCATAATGCTCCCGCCCGACGCGAGCGGGTTGGCGCCGACGATGAGAAAAAGGTCGCAGCGGTCGAGGTCGGGGACTGGGAAGAGGAGCTGGTGACCGAACATGTGGTAGCTGGCGGCCATGTGCGGGAGCTGGTCGACGCTCGTCGCGCTGTAGCGGTTCCGAGTCCCGAGGGTACGCAGCAGCAACGGGCCGAAGAGCATGGCGCCAAGGTTGTGCGCGTTGGGGTTTCCTAGGTAGATGCCGACGGCGTCGCGTCCGTGCTTTCGTTGCACGCGATGCAGGCCCTCGGTTGCTTCGTCGAGCGCATCTGCCCAGGGGATCGGCTCCCAGGAGCTACCTCGCCGGCGCATGGGGTGACGCAGCCGATCCGGATCTTCGTGGAGGTCCTGCAAGGCCATGGCCTTGGGGCAAACGTGACCCTGGCTGAGCGGGTCGTCTTTGTCGCCACGGATGGAGACGACGCGTCTGCCCTCTGTTTCGACCCGAAGTCCACAGCAAGCCTCGCAGAGGGGACAGGTCGAAAAGTGTGCACGCGTCATGGACCGATCGTAGCCACTCAGGACCTTAGATGGCGACCGACAGCGTTCTTCTTTTCACAGCCTCCGCGCCTGCTCTCTCCGGCCAGGTCGTCAGGCGGCGCCGCCCTATCTTGCGCCTCCGTGCCCTGGAGTATTCGCGGTCGGACACGCGACACTGCCTTTGGCCCGTGGGCCGCGACGAGCATGCCCAGTGCGCCAGTCAGCTGGCACGGGAGCTCGCTCTAGAGCGTGATCCAGGTCGTGTGGAAGTGTGGGTTGCTGGGGGTGATGAGTTGTGATCGAGTGAGGGGATGGCAGGACATGTCTCGCAAGATTTGAAGGAGCGGATCGTCTGGAGCGTTCTGGAGGAGGGCTTGTCGCAAGCCGAGACGGCGCGTCGGCTAATGGTCTCGGCGGCGACGGTGAGCCGGACGATGAAGGCGTACCGGGAACGTGGGACGGTGGAGCGGGTCAAGTTCAAGCCGGGTCCGGCGCCGAAGCTGAAGGAGAAACACCTCGAGTGGCTTCGCGCGCGCGTGAAGGAGTCACCGTTTCTGAGCACGTACGAGCTGACGCCGCTGGGGTGCAGATCACCTGCTGAGCATCTCCCCCTGGCCTACGGCCCTGGCGCTGCGGTAGCGGGGGGCAAGGCGAAGAAGAAGAAGCACAGCGGGCTGGCGGCCTTCGAGCCGCCTCGGAACGAGCGGGAGGCGCGGGTGATGGAGGCGGCGCGGCGAGCCTGCCGCCTGGCCCAGCAGAAGCTGCGGACGGCACGGGACCCGGCGGCATCCAAGGAGGCCTGCGAGGCAGTCTGGGAGGCGAGCGACGAAGTGGGCCGAACGACGGTGGAGTCGGCCGAGAAGGCCACGGCGATGCGCCAGCAGGAGCCGCAGCTGTTCGAGGCGAAGCTGTCGCGCCGCCCGGTGCCGGCACAGGCCAGTGCTCTTCCCCGACGAGCCGGTGCGCCGGGCCGAGGAACGGGCGCGCTGGTGCCACAAGCTCAAGCACAAGCAGGGCACGGCGTTTCGGCTGTGGCGCTGGCTGCGCGAGCAGATGGTCCGCGAAGAGGACCCGTAGCCGCTGTGGGCGCGCCGGCAGATCGAGCGGCGCGCCGAGTCCATCTACAGGCAACGTGCCTGGATGAACGACCCCCAGGCACTGCGAGCGAAGGCGGCGCTGGGCAGCGGGCCGGTCGAAGCAGCATGCAAGCATGCAAGACCCTGGTCACCCAGCGGCTCAAGGCCTCCGGTGCCCCCTGGTCCCGCCAAGGGGCTGGCGGCGTGCGCTCCCTGCGCTCCCTGCTCCAATCCGACCGCTTCTCCGACGCCTTCCACTTCCGACAAGCCACCCGCTACGCCACTTGATCAGTCAGTGAACTGCACCCCGCCGCTGTTCAACGAGGCCTTCCCGGAGGTGGCCGTGCACCGCTCGACCATTCTTCGGGCGCTGCATCGACTGGGCCTGTCGGCAAAAAAAGGACGAGCCTCGCGCCGCAGCGGTTCACCAAAGAGCTGAAGCGCGCGAGGCAGTCTTTCTTCTCGAATGTCCAGCCCACCATCGCCGCGAAGGACGCCATCTTCATCGACGAAACCGGCTGCCATCCGGGGATGGGACCGTTGCGCGGCTGGGCGCCCGTCGGCGAGCGCCTGCTCGCGCCCGAGCAGGCCTACTCCGGAGGGCGTCGACTGTCGTTGGTCGCTGCGATGGATATCCGAGGTATTCGACGTCACGCCATCGTGCAGGGAGGCCTCAAGGGAGCCGACTTCCTCGACTTCATCCGCCGCGTCCTCGGTCCCTCGCTCCGCCCGGGCAAAGTGCTCGTGATGGACAACCTGCGACTGCACAAGAGCCCCGACGTCCTCGAATTCATCCGGCGCCGCCGCTGCCGCGTCGTCTTCGTCCCCCCCTACAGCCCCGACACCAACCCCATCGAGCTCGCCTTTTCCAAGGTGAAGCACCTCGTCCGCAAGGCCGCCGCCCGGTCCCTCGATTCCCTCCGTCATGCCTTCCATGCCGCATGCGCATCCATCACTCCACGCGACGCCCGCAACTACATCCGTCACGCGGGCTATGGCTGAGTTGCTCAGAACTTGATCCGTGCTCTAGCGAATCGCCCAACCAGGTCTCGACGTGTCCAGCGCATTCGTCCCCAGCCCCCCGCGTGACCTGGCGATCCCCTCGGCGGGTTCCCAGACCGCGCGCGTCACCTACTCGATGGCCCCGCGGAAACTCTTCGACGACCTGAAGGCCCTGCGCCTGACGGACCTTTCCCCCGACGTAGACGCCGACTACCGCCTCCTGTGCGAGACGCTCGTGTCCTTCCTGCCCGACAGGCCCGGCGCCATCGCGAGCCTCCTACGTAGCCCGAGCGTCGCGGCACCTCTCCGCCGCCTCCGGGACGGGCTCTTCGACGGCGAGGCGAGGGAAACGCTCGTCCGCGAGTTGGTCCACCAGAGCTTCTTTCAGCTGAGCTTGCAGGGCGCCCTCGACGAGGAGATCCCCTTGCGTTCGAACGCCCCGGCGCGGATGTCCCCCTTCTGTCGAGCCTGGAGGCCGCCCGAGGATCACGCCACCCCACGAATTCAACACCGTGACTGTCCAAGAAACCCTGGTGCACTACAGGGGCAGCGTGGGCGGTGACCACCACACTACGAGGCGCCCCTGGTAGCTACGGTCGTGCACATCCTGGCCTGCGAGCGTTCTGGGATGCTCATTCCGGACGGCGAGAGGCCCCGGAACCGGCGTTGGACGTCGTCATGAAGGGCGCCTCGTCGGTCGCCTTGGCGTTGGGCGACTCCGACGAGCGCCAAGTCACTCTGGCGAGTTGGGCACGCGGCGTCCGTCGAGGCGGGCAGGCCGAGGTCGTCTACGTCCCCATTGGACCGAGCTGGGCGACGGCCACGGTTCGTGACGTACTTGCCCTCACGGTGGGGCTGCTGCGTCCGCGCGCCGGCGCGCCGCTCGGGTCGCCCGCGGGTACCGACGAGCTTTTTGAAGCCCTGGGCCTGATGCTCCAGGGAGTCGGATGGGTGTCGTCGATGCCACGAGACGGCGACGAGCAGTTGCTGGTCGTGCTCGATGGCATCGACATGCTGGTCGACGGGACGGTCGACGACCTCATCGACCTGTCCGCGCTCGGTGAAGGCGCTCGCGTCGTATTGGGGTCTGAGGTGGCGCTCGAAGGTGTCGCGGACGCCCTGATCGTCGCGCTGGACACGACTGCGCCCCCCGAGCCCCGCGGCACCGATTGCCCCGCGCTGCGCGACTTGCTCGCCTGCACGCTCGCGCCCATTTCCGAGGACGGCCTGGGCCCTACCACGCGAGGCAACCTGTGCGTGACCATGCCCGCCGCGCCAGTGTTCGGTTTGACACGAGACGAGCGCGGCTGGCGCTGGGAGCGCGAGCTGGGGCGGAGGCAATGGCTGCGGGAGCGTGGCACCGAGTCCATGGAGGACCGTCTCGTCGAGGAAGGCTTGTCGCAGCTGGCCGGTTCGGGGCCCGTCGATTCCTATTTCGTCTCCTACCTCGGCGCCCACCTCATGCGCCGACGACGCGACGGTTCCGCCTTCGCCCCCCCTCGTCACCCAGCGCTGGTTCGAGGCGTGGAGCTGCCAGCCCGGATGGGTCACCGGGTTCCTCGGCGATGTGGCGCTCACCCGCCGGGCGGCGGCCCGCACCATCGTCGACGCTGGTGCCAAGGGGGAGGACCGTGCCGACGTCGCCGACCTCGACACGCTCTTGCGCGCCGTGCTGGTGGGCGCCTCGATCATCTCCAAGCTCGAAGCGCAAGGACGCCCCCGGGGCCCCTTCGCTCCCGTCGATGCGTTCGATGGATCCATCGCCACCGGAGCGAACGCCGACCGGCGCTGGGCCTTGGCGACTCTTGTGCAAGCGCTCGACGACGATGGGTTGCGGGCTGGTTTCGCGCCCATCTCCGACGGAACCGTGGAGCCGGCGCCCAGCCCCCTCGACAGTCCCGCCCTCGAGTCGGTGGCGCCACCACCTCCACGCGAGCCCCTCCTCGATCTGGCCCCCACGCGGCTCGCCCTGGTGCTCTCGAGCTCGGCGCCGCCGTCCATCGACGGTGTCGACTGCGCCCGACTCGCGGACCGACTCGACGAGGTCGAGGGGCCGATGCGCGTGACCGCGCTGGCTGCGGTCGCCAACCAGCTCCCGGCCGCCGAGCGTCCACCCATCGTCGCTCGTGCCGTGGACGCATACTGGGCCGTCGGCGACAGAGACACCGAGCGTGT
>JALVDI010000208.1 GCA_027009115.1 Polyangiaceae bacterium
CCCAGCTTCGGCGCGCGACGACGCTCCGCATCGAGCATGAGCTCGAGCGCGGCGAAGCGGCCGTGGCGGCGCGGCTGTTGACGAGTCTGCGCGATCCCCCACCAGCGATCGTCGAGCGGGTTCGCGCAGCACGGGAGCGGCAGCTCGAGGACAGCCGGACGCTCCGCCGTCTCCGGGACGACGAAAGCCCCGAGATCGGCCGCCGTACCCGTGCGTTCCTCGGCACCCTCGTGACCGTGCTGTGGACGGCGGGGCCACTGCTCGGGTTCGTCACGCCGCTCTCGTTGCCGGTGCTCGCTGCCGCCACCGCCATCTTTCTCGCGATGCTGCTGGCCATGGGGCTGTGGGCTCGCGAATCGCTCACGAAGACGCGCCTCAACCGGCAGCTGGGGGGGACCGTCTTGGTGACCGTCGCCGCGCAGCTGGCACTGATCGGTGCCGGGTGGGCGCAGGGGCTGCCCGTCTTCGTCGTCGAGCAGCTGATGAGCTTCAGTTGGGCTCTGGGGGCGGCCTTCGCCACCCTGGTGTTGCCGGGCTTCTGGCCGGCGCTTCTCGCGTTTTCGCTCACCTTCTTGGGCAGCCTCGTGTTTCCAGAGATCCGCTACCTCCTGATGTCGGCGGGCAACGCGGCCTTGATGCTCACCGTACTCTGGCAGAACCGCGCGATTTCATTGTTGAAAGAGCTTCGACAGGAAAAGCGTCGACAAGGCCGCGGCGCTTCTTCCTAGAGTTACAATCGGCCTCGTGGCGAACGCAGCGGCCCAGACACCGGACGACGACGGCCTCGTGGGGCGGGTCCTCGACGAGCGCTACGTCTTGGAGGCAGTGCTGGGCGAGGGCGGGTTGGGGCGCGTCTACCGCGGGCGCCACCTCAAGCTCGGGCGGCCGGTCGCTGTCAAGGTGCTCCTCGAGGAGTTTCGGCAGGCGAGCGACGTCGTGCAGCGCTTCGAGCGAGAGGCGCAGGCGCTTTCCGCGCTGCATCACCCGAACATCGTCACGGTGATCGACTCGGGCGTCTCCGACGGTCTGCTCTTTCTGGTCATGGAGCTCGTCGAAGGGGAGGACCTGGACGCCGTCGTCGAGCGCGAAGGGGCCCTGCCCATCGAGCGCGCGGTGGGCATCCTGACGCAGGTGCTCCGGAGCCTCGCCTACGCGCACGACAAAGGCGTCATCCACCGAGACCTCAAGCTCGGAAACGTGCACGTGCGCCCGATGCCCGACGGAAGCGAGCACGTCGAGGTGCTCGACTTCGGGCTCGCCAAGTTCCTCGACACCTCCGCACCGACCGCGACCGGGGCGACGAACCTCAAGCTCACGCGGGCCGGGATGATCATGGGCACGCCGGCCTACATGGCCCCCGAGCAGGTCGATGGCGCGGCTTGCGACACGCGCACGGACGTCTACGCGGCCGGCGTCATGCTCTTCGAACTCCTGACCGGGCGGCTCCCGTTCGTCTACAGCGAGCCGACGCAGATGTTGCGGGCGCATCTGGTCGAGACGCCCCCGCCGCTTCGCACGATCGATCCCCGGATCCCGCCGGACCTCGAGGCGATTGTGCGCAAGGCCATGGCCAAGAGTCCGGACGAGCGCTTCCGAGACGGCGCCGAGATGCTCGTCGCCCTCGAGGCCGCCGACCTTTCGCCCGCGCCGCTGGAGGCGGTGACGGGCAAGCTGCGCGAGTACTCCGCGGTGCTGACCGACAACGTCGAGCGCCTGAGTGGAGAACTGTCGAGGAAGGCGCAGGGGCTCTCCGAGGAGCTCGGCCTCAGCACCCAACTCGACGCGTTGCGGCGCAGGCTGCCCGGGCCGCTGCGCTCGCTCCCGCCGCCGGTGCTGTTCGGGGTGGGGGCCGGCGCTCTGCTTCTCGTGGCCGTCGTCGCGAACGTCGCGGCGACCCCTTCCTCGCCATTGACTCCCGACGCGGCCTTGGCGCCGCTGCCACCCGGCGCCGACCTCGCCGACCTCGAACAGCGGAGGGGGCTTCCGGCCCCTCGCGATCCCTTCGCCGACCTCACCGCGCTGCCCGAGCCCCTGCGCGAGGTCTACGAGGTCCTCGAGGCGGGCCGCTGGACGCGGCGCAGCGGTCGCCGCTACATCGGACGGCTTCGGCGAGCCGCGCGGCAAGCTCCCAGCGACTGCCGGCCGGTGCTGCTCCAAGCCCACGGCTTCGTGAGCCAGCGTTACCTGAGCGGCGCGCTGCCGCTCTACGAAGAGGCCTTCCGCCGCGATCCGAGTTGCCGAGGCGACCCGCGGATGCTTCGCAACCTCGTCATGATGGCGGGGACGCGGACTCTCGAGCGGGACGCCGGGGCGGCGCTGATCCGCATCTACGGGGACGAGGCAGAGAACGCGCTGGCGGCGGCCATCGAGGCCGAAAGAGGCACGCTGCCGCGGCACGAGGCGACCCGTCAGCGCTGGCGCCGGCTGCTCGACCAGCTCTGAGTCCCCTCGAAGCCAAGCGCCGGGGGAGCGAAGCTCCTGCGAGGCAGAACCGACGACGGGCCGAAGCATCCTTGGGCACGCTCCGCTCTCCGCCGACGAGAAGGACCCGGCGGGTCTCAGTCCTCCCTGCGCACGGGGCCGCGCATCGCCTTCTTCTGCGAGGTCCGTCGCTTCGCTTCGAGACGTCGGCGCTTGGCACCCTTCGAAGGGCGCGTGGGCTTGCGCTTCTTGGGTGCCTTCAGCGCCGCGAGGACGAGTGCCCGCAGCTTGCCGCGGGCGTCCTGGAGGTTGGCCTGCTGCGAACGCGACCCACCGCTCGTGATCACGATTCGACCTCGCGCATCGAGGCGCGCAGGCGCCAACGTCCTCAGGCGTGCCTTGACGGGCTCGCTGAGCGCCTGGGTGCTCGCGAGGTCGAAGCGGAGATCGACCTTTGTCGCGATCTTGTTGACATGCTGTCCTCCCGGGCCGCCCGCGCGCGTCGCGTGCCAGGACAGATCCGACGCGGGGATCACGATGCCTTCGGTGATCACGAGGTCCATCGGGCTTCAGCCTGCGGCCCTTCCCGTAGAACGCAAGGAGCAGAGGCACGGGCTGGGGCCGCTGGCTACGATGAGCCTGGGATGCTTCTGTTCCGCCTCGCTTTGGTCGCGCTCCTGGCCTTTGCCGCCTGCGGTCCCCACCCTGCGCCGGGTCGCGGAGGAGCCCGAGTCGCAGCCGATCCCCTCGGGGCTGCGGGGTTCGTCGAGCGCATCGATGGCCCGGAAACGTGGCAGGCGCTGGCGTACCGACCCGAGTATCAGACGAGCGCCCGCACCGAGGTCGTCAAGCTGCTCATCGACCGACAGGACGGGTGGCGGACCTACTTCGTTCAGTCTGGCCGCTGGGAGCTGCATTACGGCTTCGCGCGCCGCGTGCTGGGATTCCGTCGTCACGGGGACCCGTATCGGGATCACCTTCTGTTCAACGTCGAACAGTACCGGCGTCCCGCGCGGCGGTTCATCCTCGCCTCGCTCGTTCGCTACCTCGACGCCGATGTCTGGAGCTTCGAGCTCGCCGCGGGCGACACCCTGGACGCCGAGAACCTGGCGCGGGCCTTCCACCACATCCGGCAGCGGGTGTTCTTCGGCGACGCGCTCCGCTTCCGACCCCTCTCGCCGCGGCAGGAGCGTCACGCCCGGGCCCTGCGCGGTTCCGTCCCGCTCGTCGATCTTGCGCGGCTCGCCGCCCAGGTGCGCTATCAACCTCTCGTCACCGGTACCGCGTACGGCTATCTCCGCGTCGTTCGCGGGCCCCTTGACGTGTCGGCCCTCCGGCCGAGCGACGTGGTGGTCAGCGAGCACGTCCCGGCGGAGCTGCCGCCGGTGAGCGCCCTCGTGACCGCTCGCTTGCAGGCGCCCCTCGCCCACGTCGCGATCCTCTGCCGCAACCGCGGCACGCCCGACATGGCTCTGCGCGACGCCACCGAGGACACCCGAATCCTCGGGCTCGAAGGACGCCTCGTGAAGCTCGTCGTCGGGCCTCAAGACTTCGCTCTCGAACCGGCCTCCCGGGCCGAGGCCGAGCGCGCCTGGCGTCAGCGGCGGCCAGACCGGGTGGTCGCACCGCCCCTCGACACGCGAGAGAGCGAGCTGAGGGAAGTCTGTCGCTTGCGCGTGGACGACACGCCCTTTGCGGGCGCCAAGGCGGCACAGCTCGGTGAAGTGTGTGCGCTGGGGGTGGAGACGCCCGGAGGCTTCGTCGTGCCGGTCGCCCACTATTTGCAGCACCTGCGCGCTCATGGCCTGGACCGTGCGCTCGTGTCGATGCTCGTCGATCCCACCTTCCAGACCGACGCCGGCGTCCGCGCCACGCGGCTGGCGGAGCTGCGCCGTAGGATCGAAGGAGCAAGCGTGGACCGGCGGCTTCTCGAAGGGATCCGGCGGCGACTGCGCGCCTCGCCGGGCCGGTGGATCCTGCGGTCGAGCACGAACGCCGAGGACCTCCCCGGCTTCAACGGCGCCGGGCTCTATGAGTCGGTCGTCGTCGACGCGGACGCGAGCGAAGCCGAGATCGGAAGGGCCGTCGCCCGGGTGTGGGCGAGCGTGTGGCTGCAGCGGGCCTTCGAGGAGCGCGACTGGTTCCGCATCGAGCCCACTGCGGTCGCCATGGCCGTGCTGGTTCAACCTTACGTGGACGAGGTCGTCGCGACGGGCGTCGCCCTCACCGCCAACCCCTTCGACGAAGCGCGGCCAGGGTTCTACGTGAACCTCGAGCCCCGTGGCGGGAGCGTCACAGGAGCTGGCGACGACGAGCTCCCCGAGCAGGTCCTGATCTATACTTGGTCGGAATCACCGGAGTTCGAGGTGATCTCCCGCAGCTCCCGGACAGGGGGTGCGCCGATTCTCAGCGAGGAGGACCTCGGCGCTCTCGCGGCTCTCCTCGGCAGGCTTCACGACGGGCTCGTGTCCCGCTACGGCGGGCAAGCAAACGCGGCGGACGTCGAGTTCTTGCTGACGCAGGCGCCACGCCGCTTCGTGGTGGTGCAGGCGCGCCCGATCGAGGTGCGCCGCACCCCCGGCCAGGGTTGGCGCTCCCCCTGACCGGGCCTGCCGCGAGGGCGCTCATCGAGGGCAAGCCCCGTCCACCCGATCCGTCGCGCGCGCGCAACGAGCGGCCCCGTCCTCGCAACGAGCGCGCGTGTCACGATCGGCGTTGGCCTGGGCCAGCTCGCAGATTCGCTCGCTCAGCTCGCAGATGCGGTCGCGAAGCTCACGGGCACCGCGGCAATCGACACTCGCCAGACCCAGCGCTTGCCCGAGCTCGCCGTCGGCGCTCAGCAGCTCGGCGTAGTCCTCGCCCCAACCCTGCATGGCGTGCTGTGGGGTCGGTGTTCCAGACGCCAGCGACCCGACCGGGATCGGCTCCGCGCTCGCGCTCGTGGTCACCGCCGGGCCCGGGGAGTCGGCCCCCGCGCTCGGCGCAGGTCGTTCGGAGGCCACGTCGGCCTCCGGGCTCATGCTCGTGGAGGATCCGTGGGATCCCCTCGCCGCACCTCCGCAGGCGCACAGGGACAGGGTGAGGACCCCAAGGGCCGTGCGGGTCATGGCTCGTCTCCGTCGAGTAGGGCGTCCAGCAGGCGCTCGTTGATCCTCAAGGCGTCGTGGTAATCCGCGGCCGCCTCGACGCCCTGACCCAAGGCTTCGAGCGCCTGGCCTCGGGCCACCAGGAGGTTCGCGGTGAAGACGTCGTCGCGACGTCCGAGGGCCAAACCGCGTTCCGCCCAGCCCTTGGCTGCCTCGGCGTCTCCTTCGCGAAGAGCCAGGCGGGAGAGGCGGTAGAACACGTCCTGTCGCACGACCCTCGCGTCCTCGGGCCCGACGCCCTCGGGAGGCGGCTGCGTCGCGAACCCTTGGAGGCTTCGCCGCGCCGCGTCGAGGTCCCCGGCAGCCAGTGCCCGGTCCGCCGAATCGTGGACGGCGCGGGCGCTGGCCAACCACTCGCCGGCGCCGCCGTCGCCGCACGCTGCAACGCTGAGCAGGACGCCCGCCGCGACCAGCGTGGTGACGAGGCGCGCACTCATGGCTCGTACCGCTGCTCCAGGCGTGCCAGGACCATGCTCCGGTAGCGCACCATCGCCGTGTCGAGCTGGTCTCCGCGACCGGTGGCCGCTGCCGCCTGCGCGCGCAGGAGGGCCTCGTCCGGTGCCGGCAGCGGCAGCGAGCGGGTCGGCTGTCGCAGGAAGAAGAGCAGGAGTCCCGCGGCGGCGACCCCCGCGACGGACGCCGGGACCAACCACCGCCACAGAGGCGAGCGCTGGGGCGCGCGCGGCGGTCGCGCCTCGTCGAAGACGGTTTGTAGGATCGCCTCGCTCCGTTGGGGATCGAGCGCGCCCCCGTCCCGGCTCAGTCGGAGGAGGGCGGCGGCTTGCAGCGCGTCCTCGGGGGGCGCCTCGGCCACGCCCCGATCGAGCGCGCGGGCCAGCGCCGCGGCCTCTTCGATCTCTCGTTCGGTGGGCTCTCGTTCGGTGGACCCTCGCTCCGCGGGTTGGACCTGGCCGCCGTACTCGAACTCACCGGTGTCGTCGCGATCCATCTCAGCCGTCCGTCTTCTCCGGGGAACACTCTACTGCGGCGGCGCGGTCCCACTCACGCCGGAACGCCCGCAGCGCTCGCAGGAGCAGCACGTCGAAGGTCCCGAGCTTGACCTCGAGGGCTTCGGCGCATGCTTGCCGGGGTCGGTCTCCAAGGAAGCGTAGCTCAATGGCGCGACGGTAGCGGGGGTTGAGTCGCTCCAGGGTCTGCTGCACCCGCTGCCGGAGCAGGGCGAGCTCTTGGTGCGCCTCCAAGGTCGTACCCGGGTCGTCGCTCCGTGAGCTCAAGGGCTCAACGAGCGCTTTGAAATTCACGAGCGCCCGGTGGGTTCGACCGCGGACCCGGTGCATGTCCGTGGCCTTGTTCATGGCGATCCTCGCCAGCCAGAAATACACGCTGACCCCCTGCGGCTCGAACTGGTGCAGACGCTCCAGGGCCGTTCGGAACGTCTCGGCGAGGGCGTCTTCCGCCGCGCTGCGCTCGCCCAGGCGGGGCATGAGGACCCGCGCAAAAATCGCCGGCGCGTACTCTCGGTAGAGCTCCGCGAAGGCCTCGCGATCGCCTCTCGCTGCCCGCCGGAGGCAACGACGCTCCCACCGAAGGCGGGCTCTGCTCTTGAGATCGTCGGACCGCACTGCGCCGTCTCGGTTCGGGACCACTTCTCGGGCATTGGGGCTCGCCTTTCAAGGAGAGAACGGCGGGGACGTCGGCCGCTTACACCCGCTCCCCTTCTTGCCGGGCCCGCCGGTGGCAAAGGCTCCCGGCCTGTCGTACCGTCCCGCACGCGATGCCGCGTGCGCTCACTCTGGTCGCGTTGCTGATGGCCTGCTCACCGGAGCAGGTCGGCTGCGAGCCGCGAGCGGCCGGCGCTCCCGACGACGAGGCGGGCGACGGGGTTCGCGTCGAAAACCCTCCGGTGAGACCCCGCGGCGAAGGCGAGGCGATCGAGTACACGCTCCGCTTCGCAGGCGCGCCGACCCACCACGTCGAGGTCGAGGCGCTGTTCCCCACCGAGGGTGACGCCCTCGAGCTGATGATGGCGGTGTGGACTCCGGGTTCGTACCTCGTGCGCGAGTACGCACGCAACGTGGAGTTCATCGAGGCCACGTCCCTCGATGGCGCGCCCCTGAACGTGAACAAGCACGCGAAGAACCGCTGGCGCGTGACGACCGAAGGCCCGCTGCCGCCGCGCGTTGCGGTGCGATACCGGCTCTATGCGCGCGAGCTGAGCGTCCGGACCGACTTCGTCGATCAAGACCTGGCCATCCTCAACGGCGCGCCCACCTTCGTGACGCAGCCGGGGGTGACGCTCCCGGCCGATGTACGCTTCGAGCCCCCCTCGTCGTGGCGCTGCGTGACCGCCCTGCGGGAGGTCGAGCCGAACCGCTGGCGTGCCGCCAACTTCGACGAGCTGGTGGACTCGCCCATCGTCTGCGGCACGCCGGTGGTGAGCGAGATCGAGGTCCGCGGCGTCACCCATCGTCTCGCGACCTTCGAAGGGGGCGGGGTCTGGGACCAGGAGCGAGCGGCTCGCGACGTGGAGCGCATCGTCGATACGCACCATCTCTTCTGGCGTGTCGTCCCTTACGACGCTTACGCCTTCCTGAACGTGCTGACGGGCGGCGGAGGCGGGCTCGAGCACCGCGACTCGACCCTCTTGATGGACGACCGCTGGGCCGCACGCGACGAAGCGGATTACCGCCGATGGCTGGGCCTGGTAAGCCACGAGTTCTTTCACACCTGGAATGGCAAGCGACTTCACCCGGCGGAGTTCGACCGCTTTGACTACGAGCGGGAGAACTACACCCGCTCGCTCTGGATCGTCGAGGGCATCACCAGCTACTACGACGACCTTCTCGTGCGCCGCGCGGGCTTGATGAGTCGCGCCGATTATCTCGATGTGCTCTCGGCGGGCATCGAGCACCTGGCGAAGACTCCGGGTCGTCAGGTGCAGCCGCTGTCCATGGCGAGCTTCGATGCATGGATCAAGTTCTACCGCCCCGATGAGAACAGTCCGAACAGCACCGTCAGCTACTACGGCAAGGGAGCACTCGTAGCTTTCCTGCTCGACATGGAGATCCGCGCGCGCACTCACACCAAGAGCCTCGACGACGTCATGCGCCTCGCCTACGCGCGCTTCAGCGACGAGGTGGGCTACACACCAGCGCAGTTCCGCGCACTCGTCGCCGAGGTGGCCGGAGACGAGCTCGGGGAGTTCTTCGCGCGCTACGTGGACGGCACCGAGGAGCTCGACTTCGAGCCAGCATTCCACCACCTCGGTCTCCGCTTCCGATCGCCGTCCCAGGAGACCGACGCCAGGGCGTGGCTCGGTGTTCGGACGCGCTCGGAGGCAGGGCGCATCGTCGTCAGCGGCGTCGTCCCCGACTCGCCGGCGTCGCGGGCGGGCATCAGCGTCGACGACGAGCTCCTCGCCCTCGACGACGAACGTCTGCCGGAGGCCTTCGGTGAGCGCATCGCCCGCTATGCGCCCGGGGAGACCGCTGAGCTGCTTGTCACGCGTCGCGGTCGGTTGCGCCGTCTGGAGGTGCGCTTTGCCGCGCACCCCTCCGAGCCTTTTCGCGTCGAGCTCGATCCTCGTGCGACGCCGGTGCAGCGGCGCAACTACCAGCGTTGGATTGGTCCCGAGAGCCCTGAGGAATGAGGAACACAGGGGTTGGGCCGCCGAGGGGCCGGCGCTCTCGCCAAGGGAAGGTTGCGCGCTCGCGCGTCAGGAGGACACCGGCGCCTCACGCCCCAGGCGTGCGAAGACCTCGTGGGGGAGAGGGAACCAACGCAGCGCCTCGAAGTCTGCCGAAAGGGGAGCCTGCGGGGGCGGCGGCTCGATGGGCCGCGCCACGATCGCGCGGGCTTCGTCCAGGTAGCCGGACAGAACCCTCTCGGGCTCTGTCGCGTGGCGCGAGGAATACTCGAGCGTGCCCCCGGTGTAGCGCAGCTCGGTCAGCCGCCGCGCGGCGTCGGGCCGGCCGCGCCGATGACGCCATCGCCCCGTTTCGGGCTCGAAGAGGTAGTCGGGCAGGAGCCGCCAGCCGTGCTCCGCGACGAAGTGAACGGCGTCGATCAGGAACTGGAACACCGTCTCACTGATGAAGTAGTTGAAGTTCACCCGCACCCATCCGGGTTTGATCCCTTCGCATCCGCGGACGATCTCGCGCTCGAATTCCCGGGAGGTGTCCAGGTCGATGCCGAGCAGGCGGTGCCCGTAGGGGCCGGCGCAGCTGCAGCCGCTGCGAGCCTGGATGCCGAAGAGGTCGTTGAGCAATGCGGCGACGAAGGCGTGATGTAGGTACTTGTCACCATACTCGACGACGAACGAGACGATCGACAGCCGCCAGAGGTCGCGTTTGCCCAGGATGCTGATGCGGGGGTTGGCTTCCCAGCTCGCGATGGCGCGCCGGATGAAGTCCTCTTCCCGCCGCCGGATCGCCTCGTGTCCGACCGCCTCCTTTAGCTGGAAGACCAGCCCGGCGCGGATCGACTCGAGGATCGCCGGCGTCCCCCCCTCCTCGCGCACTTCCGGGTCGGTCAGGTAGCGGTGCTCGAGGGGGTTGACGTAGGCGACGGTGCCCCCACCGGGGACGACCGGGACGCTGTTTCGGAAGAGCTTGCGCTTGGCGACGAGCACGCCGGGGGTGCCGGGCCCACCGATGAACTTGTGCGGCGACAGGAAGACCGCGTCCTTGTAGGCCAGATGCGCGTCCGGCGACCCGTCGTCCGGGTTCATCTCGATCTTCACGTACGGCCCTGCGGCGGCGAAGTCCCAGAAGGAGAGCGCTCCGTGGGCGTGGAGCAGCTTGGAGATTTCGAGCGTCTTGCTCCCGATGCCCGTCACGTTCGAGGCGGCAGAAAAGCTCCCGATCTTCAGCGGGCGGTCGCCGTAGCGGCGCAGCTCCTGTGCGAGGTGCGCCTGATCGATCCGCCCATCGCTGTCTTCGCGGATCGTGACCACGTCCGCGATGGACTCGCGCCAGGGCAGCTCGTTGGAGTGGTGCTCGTAAGGCCCGATGAAGACGACGGGGCGCTCGCTCGCCGGGATCTGCGCCGAGAGATGGTAGCGCGCGTCGAGGTCCTTGGGCAGGCGGAGGTTGAGCACGTCGATGAGCTTGTGGATCGCGCCGGTCGCGCCGGACCCGCAGAAGATCACGACGTCGCGTTCGTCGCCGCCACAGGAGCGCTTGATGATCGTCCGCGCGTCCTCGCGGAAGCGAGTCGTCTGAAGCCCTGTGCCCGACGACTCCGTGTGCGTGTTGGCATAGAGGGGCATCACCTCGTGCCGCATGAAGTCCTCGATGAACGACAGCGACCTTCCGGAGGCCGTGTAGTCGGCATAGGTCACCCGGCGCGGGCCATAAGGCCCCTCCAGGACCTGGTCGTCGCCGATGATCGACGCGCGGATCGTCTCGATCAGTCGCTCGGAGTCTGTCACGAACCAACCTCCTTGGGCGGCGGCATCATGCCTCATCGCTCGGCGCGGGATCCATCACGGTCGAAGGCCACAGGGCTCGCGGCGCGACCTGGGTGCACGGCCATCCCTTGAGCTTTGGGGCCTGCGCACGAACCCCTCGGGCGCTCGTTCGGCTCGGCCTCATGCTATGAGCGTCGGTGATGTCCGCCGGCACCCCCCACCTCCTTCGCCGGGTCGGCGCCGCGTTCGCGTGCGTCGCGCTCGCAGGCTGCATGCTCACGTCGGCGACTCCGCCGATGCGTGTGCTCGATCACTCCGCGCGCGGTCCATCCCGTGCCGAGGGGCTCGTGGTGTTCTTGCACGGCTTGGGGGACGACGCCGGGAGCTTCGCGCGCCGTGGGGTCGTCGACGTGGTCCATCGGCAGGGATGGGACGCCGTCGCGGTCGGCTCGCACTTTGGCTTCTACCGCGGCTTCACCCTCGTCGAGCGCCTCCAACAGGACGTCGTCGGGCCGGCGAGGGCGATGGGTTACCGCAGGCTCTGGCTCGTGGGCGTTTCCATGGGGGGCTTTGGCGCCTTGAGCTACGCCGAAGCCCATCCGGCGGACATCGACGGTCTGGTCCTGGTGGCCCCCTATCTCGGAGAAGCCGAGGTCCTCGCGGAGGCGCGCGCTGGGAACACCGCTTGGCGGCCCGGCGACTTGGCGTCGATGGAGATCGGTCGCGAGCGCAAGAGCCGCGAGATCCTCGCCTGGCTGATGGAACAAACCCGCTCGGAGCATGGGATGCCGATCTTCCTCGGGTACGGCACGCGGGACCGCAACGCCGACAGCCATCGGTGGCTGGCGCGCTTGTTGCCGCCCAACCGTGTCTATGCCCGAGCGGGCGCGCACAAGTGGACGGTCTGGGCACCCTTGTTGGCAGAGCTTCTTCCGTCGGCCCTTGCTGGGCCCCGCGCTGGAGGAGCGACATGAACGTTCACCGTCACCCGGTCCAGATCTACTACGAGGACACGGACCACTCCGGGCTCGTCTATCACGCCAACTACCTCAAGTACTTCGAGCGCGCGCGGGAGCACGTCCTGGGTGTGGACGAGCTTCGTCGCCTCCTTGAAAAGGAAGGCGTCGGTTTCGTCGTCTACAAGGCTCAGCTCGCTTACCGCAAGGGGGCGGTCTTCGGCGACACGATCGAGATCCGGACGGAGGTGGCGCGCGAGAGCGACTACCGGCTCGCGTTTCGTCAGGACGCCTACCGCGGCGACGAGCTCCTCGTCGAAGGGAAGGTCGAGCTGGTCTGCGTCGACCCCTCCGGCGCCCTCGTTCGTGTCCCCGCGAGCGTGCTCGCGCGCCTCTGAGCTCAGGCGAGCACGTCGGCCAGGGCCGACGAGAGCTGCTCGACGTTCCACGGCTTCTCGATGAAGCCACGGACGCCGAGGTCGAGGATCGCCTGCGCCTCCTCGTTCAGGGCGTAGCCCGTCGTCAGAAGCACGCGCACCTCCGGTTGGATCCGCCGCAGGGCGATGTAGGTGCCCCTCCCGTCGAGGCCCGGCATGCTCATGTCGAGCAGCACACCCGCGATCTCGGTGTGCCTCTCCTTGAACAGCGCCACCGCCTCCAGGCCATCCTTGGCGCCGAAGGCGTCGTAGCCGAGCATGCGCAAGACCTGGATGGCGGCTTGCCGCAGCACGGGCTCGTCGTCGACCACCAGGATCACCCCACGGCCGCGAACGGTCGCGGGACGGTCGCTCGTCTCGGGCTCGACTGCGCCGGAAGTCGCCGGTAGCCACACTCGAAATAGGGCCCCCCCGCCGGGAGCATCCGCCACCTCGATGCGCCCGCCGTGGCTCTCCACGATGCCGTACACCGTCGCGAGGCCAAGCCCCGAGCTCGCCCGTCCGAGGGCCTCCTTGGTCGTAAAGAACGGCTCGAAGATCCGAGCCCGGAGCGCGTCGGGGACGCCCGGGCCTTCGTCGAGGACTTCGAGGAGCACGTCCTCGTCGTCGTCGCTCGTCCGTACCAGCAGCCGGCCTCCCTCGGGCATCGCGTCGCGGGCGTTCAGCACGAGGTTCATGACCAGCTGCTCGAGCCGCGCGTGGTCTCCGAGCACCTTGCGCTCGGAGCGGAGCTGGAGTTGGACCTCCAGGCGCTTGTCGAGGCCGTGGGAGAAGATCCGGTGGACGGACCGAACGGCTTGGTTGACGGACGCGGGAGCTGCGAGGTTCTTTCCACGCCCTGCGAAGGTGAGCAGCGCTTGCGCGAGCCCCGTTGCCGTTTCCGTAACCTCTTCGATCGTCTCGAGCTGCGCGCGACGGTCCGGGTCCTTTTCCTCGAGCCGCAGGGCACTCGCGATGAGCTTGATCGCGCCCAGGAGGTTGTTGAAGTCGTGGGCGACGCCGCCGGCCAGGTTGCCGAGAGATTCCATCCGTTCGGTGTGCTGCAAGCGCTCCTCGCTTTCGAGGCGCGCTCTCTCGGCGGCGGCTTCCCGGGAGATGTCGAAGAACGCGATCACGACGTGACTGATGTCCTCACCGGCAAAGACCGGATGCGCATAAGCGCGGACACTCACCTTCTCGTTGTCGCGGCGATG
>JALVDI010000209.1 GCA_027009115.1 Polyangiaceae bacterium
GGGGTCGCAAGGGGGCTGGTTTATGCTCCTACCGTCACTCGACCAGGTTAGGAGATCCTCATGAGACGCATGGTTTCGTTTTCGTCCATGGCCGTCCTCGTCGCCTGCTCAGGCGGCGAAGAGGCTTCCGAGGCTTTGCAGGAGGCCGCCGAGCAAACGCAGCAGGCCGTCGCCGATGCGCCGGCGTCGCTCCTGGCTCGGATTGGCGGTACCCTCGTCCCGACCGGGGGCTTTCACGTCGAGGTCCTCCCGCATCGCGACGGAATCGTCGAGGCGCTCGTCTACGACGATCGAGGCCAGGTGATCGAGGACGCCGGTGAGCTGAAGGTGCAGGTGCCGGGGGCCGACGGGAGCGCCCACGAGATCACGCTCGCTTGGGATCCGGAGGAGGGGAAGTACGTCGGAGCCTACCCCGGTGGGATCGCGTCGAGCGGTGCCGTCGCGGTCGAGGTGTCCGCCGGCGGCCAGTCCTTCACCGGCAGCGTCGGCAAGCTCGCCTTCGCGCCGGGGGCCCCGCAGCGCGGTGGGACGGTCGTCGTCGCCGGCGACTACGCGGCGGAGCTCGTCGCCAAGCCGGATGGGAGCGTCACGGCTTACGTCGTGGACGGCGATGGAAATCCTGTGAGCGGTGAGGAGGCGCGCGTCCAGGTCGAGCTCGAGGTCGGCGGCGCGACGAGGCCGATCGCGTTGCGATGGGACCCGCAGGTGGGGGCGTATGTCGGACGTCCGGAGGGAGAGCTTCAGTGGACCGGCGGCGCCGTGGCGCTCTCGGTGGACAAGGGCGGCGCCCGCCATCGGACGCGGGTGGCACGGGTGGCGCCGGCGCCGGCGCCCTCCCACGGCGGGGACATCGTGGTCGCCGGCGACCTGGCCGTGGAGGTCGTCCCCGAAGGCGACGGGGAGCTGAAGGCGTACGTGGTGAACGCCGCCGGCGAGGCCGTGGCAGACCCGGCGCAGACCCAGGTCGTGGTCATGGTCGACCAGCGCCCGGTCGTGCTCGCCTGGGACCCGGCGGAGGGCGCCTACAAGGGCACGATCGATGCGCGTCTGGATGTGGCGGCGGCGCCGCTGCAGGTTGCCGTGGTGCATCGCGGTCGCCGGCGCTGGGGGGGCGTCCACGTTCGTCATGCGCGGCGGCTGCGTCCGTGGCATCAGCGGCGAGTCCAGGTCCGTGCGACGCTGCCGCCCGCGCCCGTGGTGCACACGCCGGCGTTCGATGCGCACCTCTTCCGGCACCCGCGCTTCGGCTTGCGGTCCGTGCGGGGGGTTGGGGTCGACCGAGGGGGCGAGCTGCGTGCGGGCGTGCGTCTGCCGGGGCTGAGCGCGATGGCTTCCATCAGGGGGCCGAGCGCGATGGTGAACCTCGGTCCCGCGGGCGCCGTACGTGTCCGCGGTCCCGGGATGCAGAGCGTGATCGTGGGCCCGATGGGCGGCGTGTCGGTCCGAGGTCCCGGGGGTACGGTGCAGGTGCGCGGCCCCGGTGGTGCCGTGCGTGTTCAGGCACCTGGGCTGGCATCGGTGATGGTGCATGCGCCTCGGCCGAGCGGCATGGCTTCCGTTCGCGTCCGCGGCCCAGGCGGCGGTGCGAGCATCATGGTCCGCGTCGGGACCGGCGGCATGCGCCACGGCATGCGTCGCCGCCGCTGAGGCGCTGGAGCGCCGAACCGGCCAGCTTGCGCAGGGAGCCCACGTCTTCCACATCGCGCCCATGAGCCGCATCGTCATCACGGGCGCCAACACGGGCATCGGCAAGGTCACGGCCTGCGAACTCGCCCGGGGGGGCCACGAGGTTCTGCTCGCGTGCCGCTCCGCCGAGCGAACCCAGCCCGTCGTCGAGGAGCTGCGGCGCGAGACGGGCAACGACCGCATCGACTTCGTGCCCCTCGATCTGGCCGACCTGGGCAGTGTACGGCGCGCCGCCGCTTCGATCCTCGAGTCGGGGCGGCCCATCGACGTGCTCATCAACAACGCGGGCCTCGCCGGTCAGCGGGGGCTCACCGCCGACGGCTTCGAGCTCGCTTTCGGCGTCAACCACCTCGGTCACTTTCTGCTGACGAACCTCCTCGCCGAGCGTCTGATCGAGTCGGCTCCCTCGCGGGTCGTGATCGTGGCGAGCCGCGCACACTTTCGAGCGCCGGGCATCGACTTTGGCGCGCTACGACGCCCCACGCGGACCGTCAGCGGCTACCCGGAGTATGCCGTCAGCAAGCTGGCGAACGTGCTGCATGCGCGCGCCCTCGCCAAGCGCTTCGGAGGCACAGGCGTGCACACTTACGCACTGCACCCAGGAGTCGTCGCCAGCGATGTGTGGCGCCGCGTGCCTTGGCCGGTGCGAGCGCTGATGAAGCGCTTCATGATCAGCAACGAAGAGGGGGCCAGGACGAGCCTCTACTGCGCCACGAGTGAGCGCTGCGCGGACGAGACCGGCCTCTACTACGACGAGTGCGCCCCCAAGACCCCGAGCCGCTTTGCCCTGGACGACGAGCTGGCCGAGCAGCTCTGGGAGCGTTCGATGGAGTGGACCGAACGCTGAGCGCCCGCTCCCGTCGTCACGCCACGGGCTTTTCGCTCTCGCGGCGGTCGCGAAACGTCCAGGGCAGCCAGAGCCCGACCTTCGCTTTGTAGTCGCGGTAGGGCTGCCCGAAGCGGGCTTCGAGGTCGGTCTCTTCGGACGGTCGGACCAGGAGATGCCAGAAGATGCCGCCGATCAGGGAGAGCATCCCGTAGGTTGCGCTGCCGAGGTACCAAGCGATCGCGACACCCTGAGCGATGCCCGCGACGGCCATCGGGTTGCGCACGAAACGGTAGGGACCAGCAACGACGAGACCGCTGGCGGTCGCTGTGGGAAGCGGGGTGCCTTGGCCGACGCGCGCCATGGTGATGCCGCTGGCCAGACCCAGCAGACTTGCGGCGGCGAACAGCGCGAGCGCGTACGGGCCACCCGACGGGATTCGTGGGAGACCCAGGCGCTGCTCCAACTCCAGGACGCCTTTCGGCAGAATCCACAGAAACAGGCCCCAGAAGATCGCGATCTGAAGCAGCGTCCACGCCAGCGCCGATCCGCCGCGCATGCGGACAGGGCGGTACGCCGCGAGCTTCTCGCCGGGTGCTCCGAGCATGGAGGCGGCTACGAGGCACAGGCCCGTCATGGTGGCCGTGCACGCGCTTGCCAGCCACCCTCCGTCGGTGCGGAGGCTCGCCCCGAGGGTGAACAGGCCCGCGTAGCATGCAGCGCCTGCGAGCCACCATGCCGCGGCCCGGCTCCAGGAGCCTTGGCGGGCGACGGCCCAGGCGACGAACCAGCTACCGGCCCCGAGAAGCCCGATGTCCGGAAGCCAGAACCGAAGCAGCTCGTTCGGGGCGTCGCCTTCCGGGACGAACCACTCCCGCGCCGGCTCCACCGTTGCCAGGAGCACCCACCACCCGAGCACCGCGGCCCCCTGGACGACGTAGTAGGCCCGTACGATGCGCTGCGGATTTGGATGGGTGAGCGACACGCCTCGAGGGTAGCGGAAGGGGGGACTCCCTGGCTCCCGCCCACCCCGAAAGCGCTCAGAGGCTCTGGTAGAGCCCCCCGCTTTCGGTGGCGAGCGCACGCATCAGCGCGGCGTCGTGGCCGCCGATGCCGATCGTGTCGATGCGCACCCCGCCGCGCATCGCTTCGCGCGCATCGCGCAGGACGTCGTAGCTGCTGCCTTCTTGGTTCCCGAACCCATCGGACAGCAGCACGATTCGCGGAACATTTCGTAGGAAGGCCACGCGCAAGGCCGGAGCGAGGGCGGTGGCACCATAGGCACGCGCGCCTTCGATGAACTGGACGATGCGCTGCCGTTCCGGGCCGAGCCGCACCGTGCTCGGCGCGTAGGCGAGCAGTGAGGTGCCGAAGAAGATGACGTTGATGCGGGTCGTGTCCGGCAGGCGTTCGATCGCCGCGAGAAGCTCGGTCCGCCCCGACCAAAATGG
>JALVDI010000210.1 GCA_027009115.1 Polyangiaceae bacterium
CCCCTTCGCTCACCTGCTCCGCGGCCTCCTCCCCGCTCGAACCCACCTCCTCCGGTACCGGAGGCTCCGGAGGGGCCGCGTGGGACGGCGGCGGGTTCGTGGGCGCGCGCAGCAGCTCCTCCGCGTCGGCGTCGGCGAGGACATCCGCGTCGACGTCGGCGTTCACGCCCCCGACATCCGCCTTGGCTTCCGCGCCGCTGTCCACGTCGGCCGCGGCCCCATCGCACGGCTCCGCCCCCCCCTCGCCTGCGACCGCAAGGGCGTCCCCTTCCGGCGGAGCCGGTGGGGTTTCGCTCACCGCCGAGTCGAGGCTCTTCGGGCCCCTCGCCCCACCGCGGGCGGCGAGCGCCGCCGCCACGAGGTCCTCCCCGTGCTCGCCCCGCACCTCCACCAAGATGCCGCGCCGTGCAAGGTCGACGAGCGCGTTCTCGAGGGCGAGGGGGGCGACCTCGCCGCCAACCAGGACGTCCCGAGGGGACTCGCCGGCGACGATACGCTCCACGAGGGCGCGCGTCGCGCCCGGCGAGGCGCGCAGGAAGCCCGCGAGCAGCTCTTCGTCGAAGCGCACCCGCGCAACCTTCGCGAGCCGCGCACCGCTCACCGCGTCGACGAAGGCCCCCAGCCGCTGCACCGCCTCCTGCAGCGCGGCCTCGGGCAGAATCGGCCCGCCCCCTCGCGCAGGGGGCTCGTCGGACACGGTGAAGCGGCCGGCCCTCATGCCCAGCAGCTGGGGGAGCGCCCGCTCGCCCCGCGAGAAGGAGCCGTCCGTCGCCGTCCGGGTGACGTCGCGGATCCGGCCCCCATGGAAGTCGACCTCGAACAGATTCCAGGCATCGCGGAGGCTGACGCGGGCGTCGGGGCGTGCCTCGCCGACGGTGGTCAGCAACGCCAGAACGCCCAGCCCCTCCACACGGCCACGCACCTCGCCGCCGGCCCGCAGCTGCGCCTCGAGGCGCGCCCTCGGCCGGAGGACCTCGCGCACCTTGTGGAGGATCTGCGCCGACGCTGCCTCCTTGCGGAGGTAGCCGCTGGCCCCTGCCTGGAGCTCACGCATCCTCTGAAGGAAGTCCTCCTTCCACGAAAGCAGGATGACGGGCACCTCGGCCAGCGCCGGGTCTCGCTGCAACTCTCGGGTCAAGGCGAGCCCGTCCATGCGCGGCATGAGGATGTCGCTGAGGATGACGTCCGGGCGACGGCGGCGGGCCTCTTCGAGGGCCCGGACTCCGTCCTCGACCTCCACGACCACCGCGCCTTCCTCGCGCAGCAGCCCCGCGAAGAACCACACGACAGCCGGGTCGTCGTCAGCGACGATCACCCGCCGCCCCTCCAGGGAGACGTCGGCGGCAGTGCCAACACGGGCGATGCCTTCGTCGACGAGCGACATGAACGCCGGACCGCCTCGGGCGGCGCCGTCTCGGAAGCGGACCTCCCCGTGGGAGGCCTCGGCGATCTCGGCACGGACGCGGGCGATCGTCGACCAGGCCGCGGCCAGGAGCTCCGAGCCGTCGCCGAGCGCGACTTTTACGTCTCTGCCTCTCGCGGCGGCCTCGACGATGCCTCGGTGGATCTCGCGAGCGAGGCGCTCGGCGATCTCCTCGACGGTCGCGTCGCCCATGAGGTCTGGGACCGGCCCCGGCTCTCCGGCGCCGCCGGCGAGGCGGTCGATGAGGCGGCGCAGGGCCTCGCCCTCGATGGGCTTGGAGGCGGTCGCGTCGACACCATGCTCGCGCAGCGTCTGCACGTCGGGCTCGGCGCCGGACTCCCGAAGGAGCACGATAGGCACGAAATCGGTGAGCGGGTCGCTCCGCAGCCGGCTGATGAGATCGGCGCCCTCCCCGAGCACGAACGCCGCAGCGACCAGTATGATGTCCGGCGCGCCGCTCCGCGCGAGGCGCAGCGCTTCTTCCGGATCCGCCGCACCGATGAGCTCGTAACGATCCAGCGGGAGAGCCTCCGCGACGGAGGCCTGGGTCTCCTCGTCGTCGATGACCAGGACGCTGAGGATCATCTCGAGGGGTGCGCCCGGGAGGGTCGACGGACGGCCGCTGCCGTGGCCGGGGGCCGCCGTGAAGCTCGGGCGCCGCGGCGGCTGCGAAGCCGGGCGGGGGAAGCCACGTTGGGTCGTCCTGGCGCCCCTCGAGCCCTCGCCGGCGACTGGCTGTCCTCCCGCCGAACCGCTCGGACTCGGACTTGGATCCCGACTCGTGCTTGGACTCGGACGGCTGCTCGGACGGCTGCTTGGACTCGGACGGGTGCTCGTGCTTGGACTCGGACGGGTGCTCGGACTCGCCTCGGAGGAACCCAGGCTGGGACCCTCCGTCGCGACCCCGCCCAGCGTCGGCAGCGCCGCCGCCAGCTGCGCGAGCTCGTCGAGCTCACCCTGGGTCAGCGCCCGGTGCTCCTCGCGGGCGCGGTCGAGCCGCTGGATGTTCTCCTTCAGCGCTGCGGCGAGCGGCTCGATGCGGAAGACCTGAGCCGACGCATAGAGCGCGTGCAGACGCCGGCGCATCTCCTCCCGAGGCCGCTGGGCGTCGGGGCTTCCGCTCAACAAGGCGACGGCTCCCGCGAGCTCCCGCGCCTTCCGCGGCAGCCCGTCGACGAAGCGCGCCCGGGCCACCCCGAGGGCCGTACTTTGGTTGCCGGTCATCGCCGGGACTATACCGCCGATCGCCCGCGCCCGAAGCCCCTGTGGGCCCTCTGCCGGGGGGCTCAGTGCCAGATGCCGACGCCGACGCCCCAGTTCACGTAGTGGCGCGCACCATCGATGGTGAACCCTGCTTTGATATCGATCCCCCACAGCGCGAAGAGCCGCACATCAAAGCCGAAGGTCCCGTGCAGGCGAGGCCGAACCCCGGCGTAGCGCCCGGGTTCGAGGTAGGTCCCCCCGCGAACCTTGAGCCGGTCGTGAAGCGGTTCGCCTTCTGCTCCGAGGCGGAAACCGCCGTACCACCGCGCCCCACGGGACCGGCGCTCCTGCAAGAGAAATGCATCGATGCCCACCCCGTCGGGCGTCGGCCCCTGCACCAGTAGGTCGAGGCTCACCAGCAGATAGCGCCGAGGCCGCGACTCGTAGACCTCCTCCATCAGCGCGTAGAGGGTGTCCTCGTGGCGGTCCTCGAGCGCTTGGGCCTCCTCCCTCGCCTCGATGCGCCGCTCGCGCTCCTGGGCGCGCCAGCTCGCGTCGCGCGCACGGATCGCAAGGTCGGGGCAGCGCAGCTCCGGCGGTGGCTCACCCCGCGCCCGAAGCTCGACGAGGACCTGCTGACGCTCGCGCTCGCAACGCTCCAACTCGTAGGCGCGCATGCGAGCGCCGGCGATGTCCTTGACGCGGAACGAAGGCATGTTGATGGGCCGGGGCCCAAACTGAAACGCAACCCCCGCCTGGATCTCCCAGGGGAGCGCGACGGACCGCGGGAGCACGAAGCCCGCGACCTCTTGTGGGATCGTGTCCATCTCTGGGTCCGGCACGATCCTCGCGTCGACCGGGGTGCGCAGCGCCACGCCTACCCGCAGCGGCCACTTCGTGACCCGGAGGAGCGCCCCCACCTCGGCGCCGAGGCCGTTGAAGGACACGAGGGACTCGCCGGCGCTGAGGATGTCCATGTCGTTCGATCGCGCCCCGACGCCGAGCACGAGCTGCCCTTCGAAGAGCGCGTAGCCCGCGCCGAAATGAATCGTCGTGACGTCGACGGTGGCGGCGACGTCCCGGGTGCTGAAGGTCCAACTGTTGAACAGCAGGCCCAGGCCCAAGTCCGCAAACTGCAGCCGGCCCCCGAGGCCCAGCGTGTAGGCGTCGCCCACGCCCAGCCCTCGGCCACGCCCGTGGTTGAACAGGTCCACGGACGCGAACGCACCGGGGAAGCTCAGGCTCGCCGAGAGGTCCCACTCCCAGCGGTCGAGCTCCCATGGGGCGCGCGCCGCGTAGGCGGCAGGGTTGAAGGGCACTCCGTCGATGCCCTC
>JALVDI010000211.1 GCA_027009115.1 Polyangiaceae bacterium
ACATCCCACAGCTCTCCGTCGCCGAGCTCGGAGACTGGTTCCCAGGTGTCGGGATCGGCGGCATGGCGACGCCAGTCCGGGCGCAGCTTCGCGTCGAAGAGGTCCTGCATCGGCGGCGCCATCCAGGTCGGCAGGTGGACCCCGTTGGTGACGTGCCCGATGGGCACCTCCCAGGGGCGTCGCTGGGGCCAGAGGCTCCGCCACATCTTCCGGCTGACGCGCCCGTGGAGAAAGGAGACCCCGTTGCGTCGCCGGGCCATGCGAAGCGCCAGCGTGGTCATGCAGAAGGGCGCGCAGGGATCGTCGTCGACGCGTCCGAGCGCCAGCAGCTCCTGGGGCTCGTCGAAGCCCAGCCGCGGGACGAAGGAGGCGAGGGCCTCGGCCGCGAGCGAGGCGGGGAAGCGGTCGTGCCCCGCGGCTACCGGGGTGTGCGTCGTGAACACGATCTGTTCGCCGACCTCCGCGAAAGCCTCCTCGCGATCGCAGCCCTCGCGCTCCATCCGCTGGGCCGCCAGCTCCAGGCAGGCCAAGGCGCTGTGCCCTTCGTTCAGATGAAAGACCGAAGGCCGGAGCCCCACCGCATGGAGCGCGCGGACCCCGCCGACGCCCAGGACCAGCTCCTGGTGAACGCGCGTGCGCTCGTCGCCGCCATAGAGCCGCCGGGTCAGTGCCCGCGCCTCGGGGGGGTTGTCCGCGACGTCGCAGTCCAGGAGCAGCACCCGCACGCGGCCGAGCCGCAGCTCCCAAACCTGGGCCAGGAGCTCCCCGGCGCCGGTGGGCACGGCCACGACGACCGGCGCCTCATCCGGTCCGAGGGCGCGGCGCAGGCCTTTGGCTTCGGGCGAGAGCTCCGGGTAGTGCTCGCGCTGCCAGCCGGTGCGGTCCAGGGACTGCTCGAAGTAGCCTTCGCGGTAGAAGAGGCCGACGCCGACGAGGGGAAGCCCGAGGTCGCTGGCGCTCTTGAGGTGATCGCCGGCGAGCACCCCCAGGCCGCCCGAATAGATGGGGAGCGATTCGTGGATGCCAAACTCCGCCGAGAGGTACGCCACCGGCCGACGACCCAGGGCGCCGGAGACGGCCGAAGCCCCGCCACTGGATCGGGCCTTCGCGAGCTTGTCGTTGGCCGCGGCGATCGCCCCTCCGAGGCCGTTGCGTTCCACGGCCGCGTCGAGCTCGGCGTCGTCGAGGGCCCGCAGCAGCGCCCAGGGGTCGTGCCCCAGCTGCCGCCACCTCTCGGCATCGAGGGCCTCGAAGAGCTCCGCCGCGGTCCACGACCACGCCCCATCGGCGGCCACCGCCTCCAAGTGTTCACGCCAACGAGCTGCCATCGCCACGTCCTCCCAAGCGCGTAACTCTATCAAGAGTTACCATGAAGGTTGTGTCGGGGGCAATTCCGGCTGGTCGGCCGAAGAATATCCCGGCGAGGTCTCCGTCCCCAAGGGCGGGGCTGCGCTTGCCCGTCCCTCACCCCGCGGCTAGACCCTCGCAGGCGCGGGCGAGGGTTGAGCCCTCCCTGCCGGAGATACCTTCTTGCTCGACTGGCTCGCGACTCTGGTGACGACGCGCCGTGCGCTCGTATTGGCGCTCTTGGCGCTCACGACCGTCGGTCTGGGCCTTCAGATCCCGAAGATCCAGGTCGACCCATCGGTCGAGAACCTCATCGCGAGTTACGAGGGCGATGGACCCTCGGCGGGGGACCGCTTCGAGGAGGCCTTCGGCGACACGGACCGCGTCATGGTCCTGCTGATCGAAGCCGACGACGTGCTGCGCCGTGAGCCCCTGCAGTACCTGGACGACGTCACCCGGTACTTGGAGCAGCAGGACTGGATCGAGAACGTCGTGAGCCTGACGCGGACCCCGATGCCGCGGCGTGTCCAGAGCGCCCCCTCCGAGGCGGGCGGCTTCGATGCCCTCGAAGAGGAGCTCGGGGACGAGGCGGGCGACGACGATCCCCCCGACGGTGAGGCGACTGGAGAAGGCGGCCTCGACAGCCTCGAAGATGAGCTCTTTGGCGACGACGCCGGCGATGAGTACACCGGCGAGGACGACTTCGAGGCGGCGGTGGTGGACGCCCTCGTCGCGCTCGTCGAGGCGGACCCCGAACGTTTTCCTGGGGGCTTCCAGGCGCTGGGGCCGACGCTCGCCCAGGAGCTGCGATCCGACCCGATCGTCGCCGAGGGCGCGCGCGTTTCCGAAGAAGACGTCGAGGAGCTGCGCGACGCCATCGCCCAGTCTCCCATCGTCGAGGGGCGCCTGCTGAGCCGCGACCGTCGCGTGGCCGTGAGCGCACTCTTTTTGCGGGACATCGATCCGAAGGAGATGCGCCGGCGGGTCGTCGAGCTCCGCCGGTACCTCGAGGAGCACCCGCCCCCCGAGGGTGTGAAGGTCCACCTCGGGGGCTTGCCTTACCTCCGCAGCGCCATCGTCGAGAACATTCGATCCGATCAGATCCTGCTCGTGCCCCTGACGCTCGTCGTCTGCTTGCTGCTGCTCGCGCTGGCGCTGCGTTGGCTCCCAGGGGTGATCCTTCCGATCGTCACGGTGGGCATCACCGCGGTGATGGTCGTGGGAGGCATGGCCCTGGCCGGCGAGCCGATGAACATCCTCAACAACATCATCCCGACGTTGTTGATCATCATCGGCATCAGCGATTCGATCCACATCATCGGCAGGTACCGCGAGGAGCTGTTGCGCGAGGACGACAAGATCGTCGCTGGGGAGCGCACGGTGCGCGCCATGGCCGTCGCCTGCCTGCTCACGTCCGCAACCACCAGCGTCGGGCTCGGTTCCCTCGTGGTGTCTCGGACGGTGATGCTCCGTCACTTCGGTGTGACCGCCGCGCTCGGCGTCATGGTGGCCTACGTCGTTACGATCACCTTCCTGCCGGCCGTGCTCACGTGGGTCAAGGCTCCCTCGCGCCGGGATGTGCGCCGGGCGGGGGGGTGGCTCGAGCTAGCCATCATGCGGATGACCGCCTGGGTGCTGCGGCGTCCTTGGCAGGTCCTCGGCGTCACGGCTTTGCTGCTGGCGGGGGCGGGCTACACCGCGACGATGCTCCGGGTCGACCACGCGCTGCTCGATCAGTTCGACGAGGACGATCCGGTCTACCAGACCACGCGGCTTCTCGAGTCCAAGCTCGACGGGGTGCGCCCCCTGGAGGTCAGCCTCACGGCTCCGCCGGGGACCTTCTACGATCCCCAGGTGCTCGCGAAGATCGACGCCGTCGCTGCCTGGGCGCGCCAGCGGTCCGAGGTGCTGGCCACCATGAGTCAGAACGACATCCTCGGGCAGGCCCTCTCGCTCCTGTCCGGGGACACGGAGGTTACGAGTTTCACCAACGACGCCGAGGTGCGCGCCCTCGGCGAGGTCTTGCAGGTACGGGACGACGGGGCCGATCCCCTTCGGAGTTGGGTCGACGAGGAGCGCTCGCATATGCGCTTGCAGATCAAGATCCGCGACGTCGGTGCGCAGGCGACCATGGCGTTCATCGCGGCCCTCGAAGAGGAGCTCGGCCGCGAGCTCGACGGGACTCCCATCGAGTACGCCTTCACGGGGGAAGCCTATACGGGGTCCGTCGGCATGGACGCGGTGGTTGGCGATCTGCTCGGCAGCCTGTTGATGGCGGTGCTCATCATCTTCCTGTTGCTGGTGGCGCTCTTCCGATCCGTCCGCCTCGGGCTGCTGAGCATCCCCCCGAACGTCATCCCGCTCGTGTTTACGATGGCGTACATGGTCCTTCGGGGGATCCCGTTGAACGCCGCGACGGTGATCACCTTTTCGATCAGCCTCGGGCTCGCGGTGGACGGCACCATCCATGTCCTGGCTCGCTTCCGCGAAGAGACGAGCGAGCGCGGTTTCGGTGCCCACGCTGCGTTGATACGGGCCGCCCGCGGCACGGGGCGAGCGATCGTGGTCAGTTGCGTGACGCTGATGGCCGGGTTTGCCGTGCTCCTCCTGAGCAACTTCGTGCCGGTGCGTCGCTTCGGGGAGCTCATCGCCGTGACGGTCACGGGATGTCTCTTCGCCACGTTGATCGTCCAGCCGGCGCTGCTCCACGTCGCGGGGATCAGTCGTCGAAAGCTCCGTGCGGCGGTGGCCGTGTCCACGGGCGAGGGGGGCGGCGAGACCGTGACGGACACCGCTGCCGAGTGAGGGGATCGGCCGTCGACCGCCTGCTGCGGCCGATGAAACCGACCCGGGTTGGTGCCAGGCCTGCTACGCTGAGGTCGTGCGCTCGCTTCGATGGCTCTGCTCGGTGGCTCTTCTGCTCGCCTGCGGGGGCAGGGAGCGGCTTCCGGGCCGCGATGCGGGCGATGCGCAGCCCGACCGGGACGGGGCGGCGGATTCGGCGATGGACGGAGCCTTGGCGGACGCGCGTTCCGATATTGGTGCGAGGGATGTCGGTCCGCGCGACAGCGCCCTTGGACCCGACGCCGCGTGCGCCGCGCAGTCCGTGACGGCCGAAGTGGAGCAGCTCCCGGTGGACATCGTCTGGATGGTCGACAACTCCGTGAGCATGCAGCCTGCGATCGAGCAGGTGCAGGCAGGGCTCAACGACTTCGCGGCCCTCATCAGCGCCCGGGACCTGGACTTCCGCGTGATCATGCTGAGCCTACGAGGGCGCGGCGAGGCGAGCGTCGGCGGGGGCCGCCGCTTTCGGGTCTGTATCCCGCCCCCACTCGCCGGAGACACCAACTGCGGGGACGGTCCACGCTTCTTCCAGGTGGAGGTGGATGTCCGCAGCACGCAGCCCCTCGAACAGTTCCTCGGTACCCTCGGTCAGACTCGGGGCTACACGGCGAGCGACGACCGCGGCTCCGCGCCATGGCGTGACTTGCTCAGGGACGACGCGACCAAGACGATCGTGGTCGTCAGCGACGACAACTCTCGGTTGACGCCCGACGACTTCGAGCACTTCGCCGGCGGTTCGAACCCCTTCAGCGGCCGCGAGCTGCCCCCGGGGATCCTGGAGCCCCGCTGGGGCGGCCTCTTCGACGGTTACGTCTTCAGCGCCATCTACGGTTGGGGCGACCCGGGCGACCCCACGGTGCGCTGCACCTACGCGGACGGATCGCGCCCGCCTTCGAGCGGGCCCACCTACACCACCCTCGTGGCGCGCACCGGAGGTGCCCGCGGTCAGATCTGTGCCGCGCCCGCGATGTGGGCTGGCGTCTTCGACGCGATCGCCACGGCCGTCGAGCGTCGGGCCCGTATCGACTGCCGAATTCCGATCCCTCCTCCTCCGTCGGGTATGATCTTCGAGCGCGACCGGGTGAACGTGCTCGTCACGACGGAGGCCGGGCGCGAGCGTCGCCTCGGCAAGGTGCCGGACGCGGGCGCGTGCGGTGCGGGAGACGGATGGTCCTACGACGACGAGGCCTCGCCGTCCGAGGTCGTCCTCTGCCCGGCCACGTGCTCCGCGTTGCAGGAGGCGGACTCCGGCGTACGGCGTGTCGACGTACAGTTCGGTTGCCAAACCCTGCTGATCTGAACCACAGGATCTGGGTCCACGGCGACCACCATGGACGCCCTTCCTGGCGCGGACTACGCGCTCAGGGGCGCTCGTCGATGGGTGTACGCCCCGTTCGTCTGGGCCTCCGGGAAGAAGAGCCCGCAGGAGGACGAGGGATCGCTGGCTCTCGTCGATTCAGGGCAGGTAAATTTCGACAGGAGACTTGGGCATGGTCCGAGCTGGTTTCTGCAAGGAAAAGGGGTCTCGAAGACATCTTCGGAGGTCGGTTCACCTTCAGCCGGGCCCGCCGTCGTGAGTATCCGCTGCACGAGCCCCGTGGTCGTGGTTCATGCAGCGGTTACCGTCGTGACGCTCGAGCTGGCGCTCAACCAGCGCTTCCAGCTCTTCGCGGGTGACCCCGAGCCGCGAGGCCACCTGCTGAGCCAGGGAGGTCGGGGCCACCCCCGGAACGAAGCGGAAGGTCGGTTTCGCGTGGGCGTCGAGCTCCACCTGCAGGAAGGTCAGACGTTCGATCGAACCGTCGGCTTGAAGCTTGCGGGCGGCGTCGAGGAAGTGCGTCGTGAGCAGCGCTCGAGGTCGCAGTCGGGGAAGGAGCGAGACGACGAGCTCGAAGATCGCGATGCCTTCGCTCGGGTTCGTGCCGGAGCAGAGCTCGTCGAGGATGACCAGTGAGCCGGGGCGCAGGTGCTCGAAGAGACGCCGCACGCGTCGGAGCTCGGTGCCCAGGCGCCCCTCCTTCTGATCGGAGGTGGCCTCTTCGACGAGGGAGACGAACATCGTCGGTGCGCGGGTGAGGTGGGCCCGCCGCGCCGGGACGAAGAGGCCCCCTTGGCCCAGGAGCTGGGCGAGGGCGACGGACTGCAGCAGCCGCGTCTTGCCGCCGGAGTTGGGGCCCGTGATGAGAACGATCGCGTCGTGACCGGCGGTACGCAGGTCGCAGGGGATGGGTCGGACCTGCTGGAGGAAGAGCAGCGGGTTGAACAGCCCTTCGACGGCGAAGGGCCCGGCGGGCGCGTCGATGGAGGGAGTCGGTTCGAGTTGTGCGAGGCAGACCTCGAGCCCGGCGGCGCGGGCTCGATCCCGGAAGGCCAGCGCCGAGAGGTAGACTTCCAGATCGCCGATGAGGCGAAAACAGGGGAGCACGAAGGGCTCGAGGTCCTCGAAGACCGCGTCGACCACCTTCAGCAGCACCTCGTCCTCCCCAAAGCGGTAGCCGCGGAGCCATGCCCGCAGCCGCGACCAGGCGCGCGCCCACGGGGAGCGAACGAGGGGGTTGGCAGTGTTCTCTTCCACGTTGAGGAGCTCGGCGTCACGGATCTTTCCGTCGGAGCCCAGCACGAGCCGCACCTGGAGAGTGGCGAGGTGTCCGTCGAAGTCGAGGACCTGCGTTAGCCGACGGTAGGCGTCCTGCGCGCGAGCCTGCGCCGCGAACTCCGCGAGGCGACCGAGCGCCGAGCGCGCGTCGGAGAGCCCCTCGGACACTTCGTCGAAGAAGCGCCGCAAGGTCTGGAGCACTTCGAGCTTGCGTCGAGCCGTCTCGCCGAGGGTCATTGGCTGCTCGTCGAGGAGACTGCGCAGGCGGTGCAGCGAGGCGTAGGCACGCTCGAGCGCCGCCCGCAGATCCGGGCGCTCGACCAGCTCTCTCAGCACTTCCTGTCGCAGGCGCACGTCGGCCATGTCGCGGGGTGGATGGGTGAGCACCGCCAGCAGATGCCGTTCGCTCGGCTGGTAGCGTTGACCGTCGACGCTCGGGACGAAGCACTCCCGCAGCAGCTCGGGGAGAAAGAGTCCGCCCGCGAAGTCGGACGGTTCGAAATCCGACGCGGCGACCGGCGCGTCGTCCACGGCCAAGGAGAGCAGTCCGCCGGCGTCGCCGGACTCGAAGGCGAAACGCAGAGCAGCGCGGAGGCGGCCGGTGGCGACGGACGCGAGCGGTTCGGCGTGCAGTAGGTCCACCCAGGAGACGGGGGCGTCCGTGTCGGAGGTCCGGTTCGGAGACGGGAGCGCCGTGGGTTCGGCGTCCCGCAGCCGCTCCATGCGGGCCCGCCGTTCGTGCAGCCGCCGGCGTCGCAGGCTGAGGGCGTTGCGGCTCATCGCTCCGTCCTTCGCTCCGTCCTTCGCGCTTGCTTCGCGATAGGTGATCGCTCCTGAATCCAGTCGAGCACGGCCGCCACCATACACCTGGGGCGCGGCTCTGGCCCGAGACCGCGCGCGGGATCTCCGCGCCGCTCGCTTGGGGACCCTCCGAGCTCGGCGCCACCGGCGCGGCCTCGTAGCCCCCACGACTTCTCCGTGCGCCTCACGCCCGGGAGCGGGCCCCGCGCTGAGCTGCGCAGCAAGCCTGATGAATCTTCAAGAGCTCCTCGCCCGGCGGCATCGCGCAGGAACATCGTGGCGACCGCGATTCATCACGGTCGGTCTTGGGGTGGGCGGTGACCGAGTTCAGAGGCATGTGAGACTCGGTCGCTGTCCTGGTTCAGGACAGGCGGCTGACGGCCTCGGTGAGGTGTGCTCTACTGCACGGATGCGTCATGGGATCTGGGGCTTGGTTGCGGTGATGGCCTGTGGGGACGGAGGCATGGCAGGGCCGCCGCCGGATGGGGCGGACGACGTTGGGGTCAGCCTTGGAGGCAAGACGGACGACGTGAGCTATTCGGAGTGCCAGCTCGCGTCCGTCGTCGAGTGGGTCAACGAGGGGCCGAGCGCCGACGAGATGCACGAGGCCGGCGTTCATCGCTGGGCCGCCGACAACATCGAGGCCGAGCGCGACGGCGCGGACGGCATCTTCGGTACAGGGGACGACGTGGTGTTCACCGACATCGCGGAGATCGACGATATCCCTTACGTGGGCCCCGTCGCCATCTCGCAGCTCGTGGACGCCGCCGAAGGACGATGCGTCGAGCCGGAGCCGGAACCGGAGCCGCCGGCCGACCCTTACGCCGAGGCGCTCGATGTGACCCTCGAACACGTGACCTTCCCGGAGGGCACTCCCGCGCCGGAGAGCTATGCCTATCCTCGCGCCGAGGGCTTCGGTCTTGGCGGCACGGAGTTTTGGCAGAAGTGGCCCGGCGGCTTGAACCCGACGTACTCGTTCTCGGCGGGCACCGACGTCGGTCGGCGCTGCATGGTCGCCAGCGCGCTCCGCTTCGAGGCGATCATGGCCGACCCGCCCGACGAGCTCGTGAGGCTCCGCGACGAAACCCGCTGGAGCGGGCGTTTCTTCAACTGGAACGACGACTACTCGATGGCGAGCTGGGATGGCGGGCAGGCCACGCTTTGGGCTTGGCGCACCGGTCTCATCAAGTGGATCAGCGCGACGAATCGCGACGGGAGCTGCGAGCTACCCACCTACGAGATCGTCCGCGCGGCCGCGCAGAGCTGCCTCGCCATGGCCGAGCGCAACGGCGACGGCGAGATCCAGGGTTGCGAACCCTGACCCTGAGCATGGCTGCCGGGTCTGCGGGTTCGAGGCCGTGACGACGATGTCGGAAGGGGCAGGACCAGGAGCTCAGCGCAGCGCGGGAAAGCGCAGGGGCCAGGTCTCGGGCCCGCCCTCGTGTCCTTCGTCGTTGCAGGCGCGCTCGCGGTGCTCGACGAGCATGAGCCCGTCGGGCCCGACACGGAAGCGTAGCCGCCGGCCGCAGTCGCCCAGGCCTCGGAAGCGAACGAGGTCGACGAGCTCACGGGCCGATGGGTCGAAGTGGATCTCGCCGGTGGCTTCGTCGGTGAGGACCCCTCCGTCCGGCCCGGCGTAGGGGAGAGCGAGGCGTTCGGTGGTGCCGTCGTCCCGCACGAGGAAGAGAGCACCGCTCGGTTGGTACGCGCCAGCTCGGCAGGGCACCCACACGAGCATCACGTCTTCGATTCGCCAGGCACGCGGTTCGATGGCCAGCTCCTCGGCCGGGCGGCAGTCGTCGAGGGTAGGGTCCATGCGGGCGAAGCCGATCGCGTCTTCGGGGCGCAGGGCCTGGGTGCGGAGCTCGCCCGCCTCGTCCCAATCTTCGGAGGGTGGGACCGATGGTGCGTCGCTGCCGCTGGCCTGCTCGCCACGCCCCTCGGAAGGGTGCGCGGCGGGCGAGCCGTGGCCGGCGCATGCCGCGATCCAAAACAGCGTCCAAGCCTCGCGCATCTCTCTTCGAGCATCGCACAGGGGCGCCAGGCGCATCCGCAAAATATGAGCTCGCGCGGCCCCGCCGCCACGTCGAGGTTGACCGCGGCGTGGTCGTGTGCAGGTTAGCTCCATGATTCGCGTCTGCCCGAGCTGCGGTGCCAAGAACCGCGTGCCGCCCTCTCGCCTCCACAAGCACCCGAAGTGTGGGCGCTGCGGGGAGCCTCTCGTCTTCGACGCCCCCGTGGAGGTCGGCGAGGCAGAGTTCGACGCGCTCGTTTCGGAGGCCTCGATCCCGGTCTTGGTCGACTTCTGGGCGCCTTGGTGCGGACCATGCCGGGCCGTGGCCCCGGAGCTGGCCAGGCTCGCCAAGGAGAAGGCGGGGAAGGTGCTCGTCGCCAAGGTGAACACGGACCAGGCGCCGCGGGTCGCTCGCCGCTTCGACATCACTGGCATCCCTGCGCTGCTGCTCTTCCGCAACGGGAACGTCGTCGAGCGCGTCAGCGGCGCGATGCCAGCGGCTGCGATTGCGCAGCGTTTCGGGCTTTGAGCGCCGGCTCCTCAGACGTCGGACCGCTGGGGCCGCAGGGTTTGCCGGTTTGCCGCCAGCACTCCGAGCGGCGTTCCATCGAGGGCGGCTCGGCAACGCGCAAGGAGGAGGCCGAAGGGGACATCACCTTTGCGGTTGAGACGGTGGCTGTCAATGCTCCAGCGTCCCGGGCCCAGCACGAGACCTTGGTGCTCGATCTTGGAGCCTTCGACATCCCGGGGCCAGCCCGAGACCGTCATCGCGGCGGTCCCTCGCGGTGCGCAGGGGCATAGGCTGGGCGCACCGCTGGGGCCCGGCGCCCCGGAGGAGGCAGCGGTGACAGGTGCACGGTTTCATGCCAGCGTAGCCCGTCGCGTTCCCGCATGGGGCGCGGATGTGGAGGTGACCGATGGGGTCGGGAGGTTGCTCTCGCGCGGCAGCGCTCATGGGCGCCGCGCTCGTCTCGGTGCTCGCTGCGTGCACGGGGCCTACGCTGCGTGCACGGCTTGACGATGCCGCAGGGCTGGTCGAGGGTGCGCCGGTGGAGGTGGCCGGCGTGAGGGTTGGCGAGGTGAAGGCGGTGCGGCTCGTCGAGTCCCGTGAGGTGGAGGTCGTCTTCGAGTTGGACCGGGGTCACGAGCTGCGCTTGCACTCGGACGCCTGTGCCGTCGCCGCGGGCGGGGCGCACCCCCGCCTGCTGGTCGTGGTCGGGGAGGACCCCGGAGAGTTCGGCGAGGGGCCGATTCCACGGTGTTCGCTCCCGACCGAGGCCCTGGGAGCGCTGGGTGAGGTCGTCGGAGAGGGCCTGGGGCGCCTGGCCGAGGGGGTCCTGGAGGGCTTCCAGAAGAGCGGCGGCGCGGCCACTGTGGATGACTTTCTCGGACAGCTCGCCGGGGCGAGTGGGCAGGGCGCCCCGGCCGCGCAGTGCGTCGGGCTGAGGGTGTCCGTGGTGGAGACCCGCGCCGTGTTGGCGGCACCCGGGCTGCCCAATGGGGGCCGAGAGATCACGCTCCTCTTCGAGAACACTTCGGCGCGTGCTCTACGCCTGCCTGCTGTTGGAAACGCACGCATCGAGAGCGCGCGGGGAGCTCCACTCGTGCCGCTTCAGGCGGGCGCCGATGGTTGGCGGGGCTCGTTCGATGTGCCCGCGCGAGGGCAAGTGCGGGTGAAGCTCGTGTTCGCCGGTGATGTCAGGCCCGCGCGGCTCGTGGTGCGCCCGGTGACGCTCGTGGACGATCCTTTGGCGACCTGTGTCCTTGGTGTCGACGGGCTTTGAGCGTGCGGTCGGGGGCTCGATGGGAGCGTCGGGCGTAGTTGCGGCGTTGGGTGCCCCCGGGCGGTGCGCATCCTGGAGGCTGAGACTCTTGATGTTCGAAGAAGGCGGGCTGCTGCTCATCGGTGCCGCCGGCGCCTGCTCTTCCCCTCTGTCGAGCGGCGGACGCGCTGCGACGTAGCTGTGGGCCCGGGCGCTGAAGTGCACGCCGCGCTGCGGTTCTCCTAGCCTTCGCGGTAGGTTGGATCGAGGCGGAAGGTCGGAGGGGCTGACCGACAGGGGGTATTGGGTCGGGCGGAGGCCTGTTACGCTCGGTGCGTATGGGGTACCGCATCGAGCTCCGCACCGAGCACGAGGACAACGCCGCGGCGATCGCGCATTTCGCGCTGCATTTCGACGGAGAGTCCTTGTCCCTGCCCTCGGCCGATGCGGTGCCCGAAGGGACCTGGGTGGCGTTCGAGATCCTGCTTTCGGACGGCAGCGTCTTCCTGGAGGGGATGGGTCGGTGCAAGGGGCGCGACGAGGAGGGCGCGCGGGTGGTCATCGGCGACCTGCAGCTCGAGGCAACCGGGGAACTGCTCATCGAGCGCCTGCGGCATGTCCGTGAGGACCTCGAACGGGGCGGGCGCCTCACCGGCGAACACGCCGTCGACTCGAGGGGCGAGGGCTCTAGGGAGTCGTCTTTGCCGCCCGCGGTAGGCGTCGCCGTGCCTCGTCCCAGCGCCCCACCGCCGGTGGCGGCCGCCACGACGACGGGGTCCGCGTCGCGCCCCTGGAAACCTCCGCCGCCTTCGGCTCGGATACCGGGGGGCCGGCGGCCGGCTCCGCCGCGAAAGGCGAGCGCACCGGTCGTGCCGAAAGCTCCCGCTCGACCCGTGACTGCGCCGCCGCCTCCCGCCGATCTGCCGCCGGCGCTTCAAGAGCGTTTGTCGGCGTTGCTCCCCTTGCTGCAAGCAGAGGGGCGAGTGCGCGACATGGCCGGGGCCCACGCTCTCGTGGTGTCCGTTGGTTTGCAGGCCGTCGAGACGGTGCTCGCCGAAGAGTAGCCTCGCCTCTGGACCACCTGGACCCTGCGGGCTGGGCCGTCGTCTGCGGTGACGATTGGGCGCCGCGTTACCGTGGGCAGGTTCGCACTCCGCTGTGCCCCGATCTCGCTGAGCCGCCAGCGGTTCGGGGCGGCGACACCGTCATCAACGCAGGTGATCGGAGAATCGTTCACGCACTGTTTGAGCGAGGTCGGAAAAACGTTGGACTGGGTTCCCGTCGACCCGCAGGCAGTACCCCTGTTTGAGCTGTCCGAGCAGATCGACGAAGCACGATATCGCATGAAGCATTCCGTCGACCTGAGCGGGGCGGTAGGCCCGCGGTCGAGGCCCGTGAGGGTGGCACAACGAGAAACCCAGGCCGTCCAGATTGCCACCTCGCCAGACAGAGAACGGCACCATGCCATTCCGAACGGTCACCAGCGGCAAGACCCAGTACGCCGCGTTCCACGGGTTGCCCATGGGCTCTTCGGGCTCCACCCGTGCGAAGAAATCGTCAACCTGCGCGATGCCGAGATGCCGAAGTCGGTGGAATAGCCACTTGCTCGTCGGGGGGTCGGGGGCATCTATGTCCAATCCGGCCAGATCGCCTACGGAGGGGCGGGCCCCCGTGAACTGGATCGCTCCCCTGAACTCGGGGGCGCGCCGTCCCAGCACACCGGGCAGCTTTCGTAGGAAGACGCTCACCGTGATTTCAGTGCCCTGCAGTGGACGGTCTCACACAACCCCTGGATTCCATGACAGTCGGCCCCGGTATCGACCATGATGGATCAGGGCTGTGAGGGCGCCATGCGTGATGCAGGCGGGCGAGGAAACCTTGAAGATCTTGAGGCGCCATCCGTCGTGCTCTCCGCCGTGAGGCGCGCCGAGAGCTACTGGGGAGGCTGACAGCAGAGCGTGCAGGCTGCCGGTAGCCGAGCATACGTCAGCTTGGGCGAGCCTTCGTGCGTCCACTGCCCACTCCGCCTGAATCGCGCTGGCCGCCCTGCCGTCAGCGCCCTGCCCGAAAGGCCGTCAGCGCCCTCTCACCCGAAAGGCCGTCAGCGCCCT
>JALVDI010000212.1 GCA_027009115.1 Polyangiaceae bacterium
AAAGGAATCCCGCCGATCACCGGGTAGCAGCGGCCAGCGCCTTCGAGCATCCCCGCGTTGGCGTCGCCCTCCTGCAAGGTCAGCGGAGCGAGATCGATCGGTTCGCACAGGCGAGGGTCCAGCATCGTCCTAGCGTACCCCACATCGGCGCCGCACTCTGGGCGCTCCCCCGAAGGCGCCCGCAGGTTGGCGGAGCCGCACAGGAGCCATGCGTGGCGCTGACGAAAGAGCTCGCCCGAGCTTCGAGCGCAAACATCGCCTTCGCTCCCAACGCCATCGTCGCCTGCTTCGGTGGCTTCCCCCGCGGCGACGCGCCCCTCGACCGAACCTCGAGACCCGAAGCGGGTTCCGATCGACCCGGATTGCTGCGGACACGTGAGCGCGCCGCCGCTTTCTTCGGGCGCTGGTCGAGGCCGGGCCACACGGCTAGGCTCGCCAGCCTATGAGCGAAGACATCCCGCGTGTGGACCCGGAGACCCACGAGCCCCTGCGGCTGGCGACCCCCGATGAGCTCGCAGCGCTACGCGAGGCCATCGCCCGCGGCGAGGCCCGACGCCGAGATGGGGAGGCGGTGCCGGCCTTCGAGGGCGCTTATGTCACCGACGACGGTTCCAGGGCGTACCCCATCGTCGAGGGTGTGCCCGTGTTCCTCGTCGACGAACGGATCGAGCGGCGATGAAGGCCTGGCAGCTCACCCGCCTGGGCATCGAAGGATTGGAGCTCCTGGAGGTCGACCGCGCTCCCCTCGGCCCGCGCGAGATCCGCCTGCGGATGCTCGCCTGCGCGCTCAACTACCGAGACCTGCTCATGATCCGGGGCGAATACGACCCTCGGCTGCAGCTGCCCCTGATCCCCCTCTCGGACGGAGTCGGGGAGGTCGTCGAGGTCGGCGCAGAGGTCACCCGGGTGGCCGTCGGCGACCGCGTGGCCGGTTGTTTCGCGCCGCGCTGGATCGCCGGCCGGCCGCGCCGGGACCTGATCCGAGCGACACGCGGAGGACCGCTCCCCGGGATGCTGGCGACCGAGCACGTCTGCGACGCCGAGGGCGTCGTCAGGGTACCGCCTTTTCTGGACGACACGCAGGCCGCGACGCTGCCCTGCGCGGCGCTGACCGCTTGGTCGGCCCTGGTGACCCACGGGCGGATCCGGGCAGGTCAGACGGTCCTGCTGCAAGGCACCGGCGGCGTCAGCCTCTTCGCTCTGCAATTCGCGGTCATGCACGGTGCCCGCGCCGTCGTCACCTCGAGCAGCGACGCCAAGCTTGCACGCGCGCGGACGCTGGGCGCGGCCGTGACCATCAACTACACGCAAGATCGTCACTGGGGCAAGACCGCCGCCGCCCACACCGAAGAAGGCGTGGACCTCGTCGTCGAGGTCGGAGGCGCCGGCACCCTCGACCAGTCTCTGCGCGCCGTCCGTCCGGGCGGCGTCATCGCCATGATCGGCGTCCTCGGGGGCGTCGCCCCAACGGTCGCACTGACCAAGATCCTCATGAACGAGGTGCGCGTGCAGGGCATCTTGGTGGGTCCCCGGGAAGGCTTCGAAGAGATGAACCAGGCGATCGCCACACGACGGCTGACGCCTGTCGTCGACCGTGTCTTCGGCTTCGACGAGGCGCCGGCAGCACTGCGGTACCTCGAAAGCGGAGCCCACTTCGGCAAGGTCGTCATCCGCGTCGCGGACTGACCCCGCGGTCTTCGCCGCTGCTTCCGCCCGTCGGCGGGTGAGAAAGCGGGCCCCACGGCGTGGCTATGAGTGCGCAGATGTGCTCTAACGGACTGCCAACAGCCGCCCATGGTCCGCCGCGCTCGGCGAGCACCGTGGGCCTCCGAATCGCTCGGACACGAACATGGCCAAGAAGCAGAAGAAGCAGAAGAAGTCGGGCAGCAAGAAGAAGCGCAACAAGCGCTACCAGGGCCCGGCCAAGGGGACGGGTCCGGACGAGACCGGCGGCGGCGGCGCCATGCAGGGCATGGTGAGCGGCTTCAAGCGCGCCGTGGGTGTCGAGACGTCCAAGAAGAAGACCTGGGTCGATCACCTGTGGACGTTGTTGCTCCTGCTGGCGGTCGCCGCGATCCTCTTCTGGCGTTTCGGGCGGGACTGAGCGGCGAACCCGGGGCCGGCCTCATGGCTCGCCGGATCCAGAGCCCGCCGAGCCTGGGCCTGTGAGACTCCTCGCATCGGCTACACCGACAGAAACGTGATCCACGCGTTGTGCGCGAGATGAACGAACGCGGGCCAGACGGTCGAGCGCGCGGCGCGCCGCAAGAGCGTGAGCACCAGGCCGGTGAACGTCAGCGACAGGAACGCCCCCCAGGCGCCCCACTGCTGCGGAAGGTGCGCGAAGGCAAACGCGAGGACGGACGCGAGGGTCGCGAGGTTCGCTCCGCAGGCGCGTTCGACCTCGCCGTAGACGAAACCTCGGAAGAAGGCCTCCTCGGCGACCGGGACGAAGAGCGCAACGGCGCCGACGGCGAGGGCGCCGCTCGGAGCGGCGACGAAAACCTCGATCGGCGCAGCGGAGGTCGAAGGCAGGAGGCGAGCAAGGAGGCCGCCGGCGACCCGCAACAGAGCCCCGATGAGTGGCGCCAGCGCCAGGAGCCACCAGCCGCCCCGTGGCCGGACGAAGCCGAGCATCTCGCTGCGGGAGGACGCTCGGGTACGGAGGAACAGCCACGCCGCCGCCAGCTCGACGGTGGCAAGGAGGAGCGCGCGAACCATCGCCGTCGGGGCGCCGCCACGTACAAAGGCGAGCCCGCCGAGGGCCAGCCCAAGGGCCCCGAGCCCGAGCCCCAGGACACGCCACGCCGGGGGCTCGGGGCCGGGCTCCTCCGGCTCCTCGAGTGCCTCCCTCAGCGGGTCCCGCGGCGCCGGCCACGCCAGCCCGAGGACGAGACCGCAGGCGGCCAGCAAGATCAGCCCGAGGGCGGCCCTCGCGGCCCCATCGACCGGCGACCAGACGACCCCATGGCCTTGGACCTCGACCTCGCGGAGGGCCTCCGGCAGGGAGTCCCAGGACGCCCCGAGCGCCAGCTCCCCAGCGACGCCGAAGTGGTCGCGGTGGGTCACGACCGCGCACCGGGCCCCACCTCCGTCGCGACGGACCGCCGCACGCAGCTCGCCGGCGGGCCGGGCGATCACGCGCTCGTCGTCCGGCAGGTACCAGACCTCGAAGACCACGGACCCCCAGGCGTCGCTGGCGAACCCCTCGTCGCTGCACACCTCCAAGACGACGCTTTGGCCCTCGCGGACGCCCACCGCGAGGAGCTGGTGGTGAGCGATGACCTCGAGGTCCGCCAGGGGTTGCCGGTGCCCCCACTCGTCGGCTTCCGCCGCCTCCATGCTGCGCACGCGACCCAAGACCCAGGCGTACGCACCCACGAGCAGGGCGAAGGAGGCCCCGAGGAGGAACCGCCGCATCAGCGACGCGCCGCCCTGTTCAGGGGCGCGGCGTCAGCGAGAAGGGCACGTTCACCTGCGCGCAGCCGCCGCTCGGGTTCGGAAAGCGCCAGGTGTTTGCCAAACGACGGACGCAACTGAAGACCTCGGGATCGCGCAGGGAACCGCCGACGGCGACCTGGTCGACGGTCCCGTCCCGGCCCACGATCATCCGCACCTGCACCGTCCCCTGGAGGATGTTGTTCACCTTCAGGCGGCGTTCGTAACAGGCACGCACCTGAGGCTGCGCCCGTCGAACCACGGCGCGGATGGCACCGACGTCGATATCGCCGGTGCACTCACGCGGCGCTCGCCGCATCATCGAGGACCTCATGGCCGTCTCGGGCGGCGGCGCGGCGTCGGGCAAGGCAGCGTCTTCCTCCTCTGGGATCTCGAAGGTCGGTGCGATCTGCCGAGGCGGCGGAGCCCCAGCGTCCACAACGGCCTCGGCGACAGGACTCGGGGTCGGCTCTTCCTGCGACATGCAGTAGAGCCCCACCGCCCCGAGCAGGAGCAGCAAGCCAATCAGTGCGTAGCGCATTCCCCCGCCGCCGGTGGGCGGCCGCATGGACTCAGTCACGTATGTTCCCCTTCCTCGAGCTGCGCGACTCTAGCAGACCCTGGACGAATCGAGGGTCCTGGATGCTTGCGCCTTGGCAGCCGGCCCCCATGCCTCTCCGCGCGCCTCACGGGCCAGAGCGCACCTGTGCGGCGCATCGCACCTCGCAAATCTTCAAGATGTCCTCGTTACGCTGCATCACGCAGGAGCCCCCTCGACCACGATCCATCACAGTCGGCGCTGGGGCGGACCGTTAGAGCAAGCTGCCACGAACCCTCACCCGCATCCGGACGGACACCGCCAGACTCCCCTCGGGCCAGGGCTGCCCCGGCTCCAAGTCCACCCGCGTGCGCGCGAACACGCGGAAGCGGTGGTCCGTCGTCTCGAAGTGGTCGCTCAACGCCGCCGAGCCCGCGGCGTCGAGCGCCACGGCGCCTTCCCCCCTCGCGCCGGCGGCGATTGTCGGGACCGTGCCGAGCAGTCGCACCCCCATGGCCTCGTCGAGCACCTCGACGGACGCAGGCCCCCAGAAGATCTCGATCGGCTCGATGGGGAAGCTCAGTGAATTGCGGTCGATCTGGTAATCGACGGCGAGGATCTCGACGCGGTCGATCTCCGCAAAGAGCGCCTCGACGTCGCTGGCGATCGCGTCGATGTCCACGACGTCGCCCACCGGCACCGCGATCTCCTGCGGAGAGGGATCGCACACGTCCGCGGCGCAGACCACCGGCGCCTCGGCGCTCGACGGACAGCTCCCCATCGGACCGCACGGGAGCGCCGCGACGGTGCCGTCCGCAGCACGAAGCTCGGCGGGGAGCCCCAGCTCGTCGGCGCTCAGCTCCACCTCGACGCCCACGGGGAAGGTCGCCGTGGCGGTCTGCCCACAGGAGGCCAGCCCCCACAGGGCGCACAGCAGCGCTCTTCGAATCATCGCCCCCGAGCCTAGCAGCTCCGTCACTCGCCAGTCAGCTCGGCCGGATCGATGCGCACCTGCAGGCGCGGCGAGGGCTGAGGTCGCAGCGCCACCCCGAGGCCCGCCGCGAGCGCTGCGGTCGCCAGGCCGAGCGGGAGCCAGAGCTGCCACCGGCGACGCAGCGGCCGCGGGGGCGGCGGCGCAACCACCCCATCGGGCCCCGCCCGCAACCACCGCCCGGCCAGCCGGCGCGCCGCCGCCAGGACCTCCCAGGGAATCGGCGGCCCCGGCTCATGCCAAGCCCCCTCGAGGTGCACCGGCGCGCTGCAACCGCTGGGCCCGCACTCGTAGAGCAGCGCGCGCTGCCGAGGACCGTCCCCCACCTGGATCCACCACAGGCGCACTCGGGCCCGAGCGGTCAGCTCCGCGGCTTCTCGAAGCGAGGGGGTCGTGGCGAGCCGGCGCAGAGCACGCTCCCGAGGGGTCGGCACCAGCCGCACCTCCATCGGGAGCCGCCGCCCCGCGATCACGTCGATCCGGCGCCCCCACGCCCGATGACCGGGCGCTTCGATCCGGAGTACGTGCTGCCCCACCGATGCGCGCACCGTGACCGGCGCGTCGCCCACCCACCGATCGTCGAGATACACGCGGGCGTCCGGCGCGTCGGCGCTCACCTCGAAGCGTCCCTCCGGGGCGGTCGCCTGCTCCGCGGCAAGCCTCCGGGAACGTGCCACCACCGCGGGCAACGCCTCCCCATCGCGAATGCGACGGCTCGGATCGAGGCTCACGGCACGGGCGAGAGCGGCGCTGCCCAGCCGCGTCATGCCCGCGTGGAGGGCCACGATGCCGATGCTCGTCTCGACCTCTGCCAGCCAGCGGCTGGCGCCGGGCACCTGCGCGTGCGCCGCGACGAGCTCGCGGGCGCGCACGAGCAGCCGAAGCGCCTCTGCCTCCGCAAGCTCGCCGGCCGCGGCGCGGGCCCGCAGCAGCAGCTCCGAGACCTCGGCGAAGACCTCCACCTGAGCGCGGGGGGTCGTCGGAGGCGCGGGCCCCACCTCGTCCAGGAGGGTGGCGCCGTGGCTCTCGGCCGCGCGGCGCCAGCGCCCCACCCGCTCGGTGGGGCCCTCGACGCGAGCCACGAGGGGCTGCGCCGCGCCCGCCGACGCCCAGAGCAGGAGCCCCAGAAGCGCCTGGACGGCCGTCTTCCCCACGGACACGGACCCAAGCGTACCACCGGCGCCCCGATTTGCTCGCCCCGGACTCCTCATCTATGGTCTGCCGCCCTTCGCCCGCCGCGGGGCCATCAAACCCATGCTCGACAAGATCGCCAGCCGTCTTCAGACCTACGTCCTCGTGGCGCTGGTCACCCTCCTCAGCGCCGTGTTCATTCTGCAGTTCGGAGGCCCTCAGGCCGAGGGCTGCACGGCCGGCGGCACCGCCTACGCCGCGAAAGTCGACGGCGAAACCATCAGCGCCGGAGAGTACCGCGCCGTCTACACTTTTCTGGGCTTCAACCGCGCGCCGGCCGAGCAGCAGCGACGCGAGCGGCTCTGGGAGGCCGTGCTCGACGGGCTCATCGAGCGCACACTGCTCGCTCACGAAGCGCGGGAGCTCGGCTTCGAGGTCGACGAGGACGAGGTGATGCTGCGCCTCGCCAAGGAGGGGACGATGCGCGTCTCCCTCGGCATCGACGCGCCCTACCCGGGCGGCGAAGTCAACATCCGTGCCTCGGTGACCGACCAGGACGGCAACTTCGATCCGGAGCGGGCACGGAGCTTCATCCAGTACTCGCTGCAGCGATCCGTCGGCGAGTTCACGGAAGCTCAGGTCGAGGAAGAGCTCGCGCAGCGCATGCGCGACATGATCACCACACCCGTCGAGGTGAGCGAGCAAGAGGTCTGGGATGCCTACGTACGTGAGCGCGACCGCGCTCGGATCAAGTACGTGCGCTTCAGCGTCGCGTACTACCGGGAGAAGCTCGAACCCAGCGAAGCCGAGTTGGACGCTTGGATCGCCGAGCATCCCGACGAAGTGAACCGGGAGTACGAACAAAATCGGCACCGCTACACGGGCCTCGAGCCCCAGGTGCGCGCGCAGCACATCCTGATCAAGGCGAGCCGCGACGCCGCAGAGGACGTGCGCGCCGCCGCCCGAGAGCGCGCCGAGGACCTCCTGCGCCAAATCCGTGCGGGAGCGGACTTCTCCGAGCTTGCCCGCCGGTACAGCGAAGATACCGGAAGTGCCCGCCGGGGCGGCGACCTCGGCTACAACCCGCGCGGTCGGATGGTCGCCGAGTTCGACGAGGCGCAGTTCGCCCTCGACATCGGCGAGGTCAGCGACATCGTCGAGACGACGTTCGGCTTCCACATCATCAAGGTCACGGGCAAGCGCGAGGGCGACGTCCCCGAAGACGAAGCCAAGCGCGAGCTCGCCGAGCGGTTGTTCCGCGACGATCGAGCCGAGGCCATGGCCCGCGAAGCCGCCGTCGCCGCCCTGCACGCGCTCGAAGAGGGCGTCACGCTCGACGACTTGCAAGACTGGATCGATCGACGCGAAGCGGGGGAACCGGAAGCACAAGGCACCGAAGCGAACGCGGCGGACGACGAGGGCGCGGCGGAAGAGAACGAAGAGGCGACCGACGAGACCGAACGCAACCCTCTCGCGCCGACGGTCCGCGAGACGATGCGCTTCGGGCGGACCGACAACCCGATCCGCGGCCCCTTCGACTCCGGCCCGCTCGTGCGCGACGTGTTCAGCCGCAGCATGGACGACCCGCGACCGGACGAGCCCATCGTGCTGGGCAACGACTTCATCGTCTACGAGCTCACCGAACGCGACGAAGCGACACGCGAGGAATTCACGGACGAAGTCCGCCAACGCCTGCGCGAAGGGCTGCTGCGCGCCAAGCGTGACGAAGCGCTCCGGCTCTACGTCACCCGGCTGGTCGAACAGGCCAAACGCGACGGTCGCATCCGCATCCGGACCTTCGATCTCGAGGTCGCCGTGAACGGCCAGGGCACGGTGGAGTCCGACCCTCCCGGCATCGACTGCCCGGAGGACTGCAGCGGCACGTACGAATTCGCCACGATGGTCCGGCTCACGGCCCGCCCGGCGCCGGGGGCGCGCTTCGCCGGCTGGTCCGGTGGTTGCGTCGGCACCGACGAGACATGCATCGTCACCCTCAGCGAGGCGCAGAACGTAAGCGCACGCTTTCGCGGCGGCGACACCCCCACAAGCCCCTCGATGAGCTCGATGAGGGAGACCTCGGACGAGGCCACGGACGAGGACGACACGGCCGAAGACTGAGTTTCGGAGCATGACCGCTCGCGGACGCGCCCTGGGCGTGCGCGGCAGTCGCCTGGACGTTCGCCTCGCGCGTCGAAACGGACATCTGGGGGAACGCAGTGGTCGCTGCGCCGTCAGCGGCGGCGCACGCGATAGCTCGGTGGGGTCGCGTAGAAGTTCGCGTTGACCTGCACCCGCTCGCCGGGACCGACGTCCAAGGGGACGCGGAGCTGACCGAGCTCGTGATCGAGCACGAGCAGGTGATGCCCTGGGGGCACCCGCAGGGCCCGCAAGGGCGTGTCGCCGACCCGACGACGATCGAGGGTCACGGTGGCGAAGGGGACCGCGCCGACCTGGAGAGTCGCGCGGCGCACCGCCGGGGCCTGTGCCTCCATGGCGGTGGGCGCTGGGGTCTCCGGCGCGAGCTGCGGGGCCTCCGCCGCCGCGGTCGGCACCACGGGGGGTTCCTCCACCGCCGGCGAGGGTTTCGGCGGGACGGCGCGGGGGCGCGTGTCGACCGGAGGCGCCGAGCGCTGAGCCCACCAGAGCCCGCCGCCGAGGACGGCGAGCAGCAACAACGGCGCCGCGGTCTGCATGAGGCGAGCGCGCGCAGCGCTCGCCGCGGACGAGTCGCGGACGGAAGCCTCGGGCGGGCGCGGCAGCCCGACGGTCCGCGGGGTGTCGGCGCGACGACGACGACCTTCGATCGGCTGCGTCGCCGGACCTGAATCCGAAGACGAGCTCTGCGGCGCGAAGCTCGCCCGCGGCCGCCGCGCCTCGTCGAGAACGGCGCTCGTCGCCAGGGTCTGCACGCGCTGGTCCGCCTTTCGCGAGGTCACCGTCACAGGCCCATCGCCCGGGGGTTCCCGGGATGTCATCGCCTGCGCCGCCCGTGCTCCGAGCTCGGGCCCGGCACCCTCCGGGTGGTGGGTCGCCAGCCACGTACGAAGGCGTCGGCCGACCTCCGCCGCGCTCGCCGGCCGTGCGGAGGGCGTCGCCGCCAGCATCTGAGTGACGCTCCGCGCGAGCTCCGGCGGCACGGCCGCGGGCAGCGGCGGATGCTCTCCGTGGAGGATCGCCTCCCGCGAGGCGTCGCGTTCTCGCCTGAGAAACGCCGGCTGCCCCGTCAGACACTCGAAGAGCACCGCGCCCAAGGTGAACAGATCGCTGCGACCGTCGAGGGGCTCCCCCCGCAGCTGCTCGGGAGACATGTACCCCGGCGACCCGAAGACGTCGCCGGCCACCCCCGCCGCCGGCGTCGCGATGCCGAAGTCCACCAGCCGCACCTGACCATCCCGATCCACCAGGATGTTGCGCGGGGTCACGTCCCGATGCACGAGGCCGAAGCGGTCGTGGGCGTGATGGAGCGCATCGCAGACCTGCCAGCCGAGCCGCGCGACGGCCTCCGGCGGCAGCGGTCCGTCGCGCAAAATGGCCGAGAGGGTGGCACCGTCCACCAGGTCCATCGCCAGGAAGTAGGTCCCGTCCACGACGCCGAGCTCGTAGATCGGCACGATGTGCGGGTGGCTCAGCTTGACTAGGGTCTTGGCCTCCTCGACGAACATGGCGACGAAGCGCGGGTCCTTGGCGAGCTCCGGCCGCACCTGCTTGACGACGAGGGGCTTTTCGAACCCTCCCACCCCGCGCAGGCGCGCCCGGTACACGCGCGCCATACCCCCCTCGGCGATGAGCTCGTCGAGGAGGTAGTTGCCGAAGGGCGTGACCGTACGCGGGGTTTGCCTCGGCAGGGGCATCCGAGAAAGGATAGCGCGTGCGGCCCGCGCTGATGATGCTTTCCTTGTGCCTGGCTTGCGGCGGCCCCCAACCCGAGCTTCGGGTGGTCGAGCTGCAGCTGAAGCTCCCGCGCGTCGAAGACTGCCGGCCGCACACGGAGGTCACGCAGGTCCTCGTGCAGGCCCTCGGCGATTTCCCTCCAAGTGACGAGAACACCATCGACGTGCTCCGCCCCAGCGAGGGGGTCCGGGTCATCGATCGCTTCCCGCCCCAGACCCGTCTCCTCGCGATCCGCGCCTCTTCGAGCGACTGGGTCGGCCTCGGAGTCCGTGCGCTCGGCGAAGATGACACCGTTGGCCCGCTGCTGCTCGTCCCCGAAGGGCGCTCCTGCCCCCTCGCAGACTTCGGACAGGTGCCGCCCGGCGCCGAGGTGGCGGCGCTTCCCGGCGGGGGCCTCCTCGTGGTGGGAGGCGAAGAAGGCCCGCTGGCGAGCCGACGCGTGGCACGCCTCGATCCCGGCGAACGCATGAGCGTCGTCCTGAGCGTCGACGACGCCCTCGACACCCGGCGTTGGGGCCACCGCCTCGTCACGCTCGACGATCGCGTGCTCGCCATCGGGGGCGCCGGCGCGACAGCCTCAGGACCCGCCGACGACCGCTGGGAGACCTACGACATCGCCGCCGGCCGCTTCGTCGACGAAGGGGGCCGGCTGACCACGGCGCGCGTGCACCCGGCGGCGACGCGGCTGCCGGACGGAAGGGTCGTGGTCGCCGGGGGCAAGCTCTTCGTCGAAGGGGAGCCCCTGGCGTCCGTCGAGGTCCTCGATCCGCGAACCGGGGAGAGCGAACCCCGACCCGACCTCGACGTCGCCCAGTTCGCGGCTCGCCTTCTGACCCTCGACGACGGCAGCGTGATCCTCTTCGGCGGCCAAACCGCCGACGACGGCGGGACCCTCCCCTGGCTGTGGGCCTGGGACCCGGACACCGAGGCCTTCGTGCAGCTCGTCGACCAGCCGCCCCTCGGCGTCTGGGTCCTGGGTTACGACGTTACCCCGCTCGAAGGAGGCCGCGCGCTCCTCGTAGGCAGCACCTTCGGCGGCAACCACACGCGGCAGGCGCGCCTCGTCGAACACATCCCCCCGTCCTTCGCGAGCTACTCGGTCACCGAGCTCGACCTCGACATCCCGGACCTGAGCTCCGTGCGCGTCACCGAGCTCGATGACGGGCGCGTGCTGGTCACCGGGCGCGACGCGAGGGGGGACCCGCGCGCGTTCGCCTTCGATCTCGGCGAGTCCAACCTCGACGGGCGCATCGCTGGGCAGCCCCTCGATGCCTCCCGGGTGCCCGAGCACCTGCAGACGCTCACCGACGGACTCGTCGCCGAGCTGGCCGCGTCCGGGAGCTCGCTCCGGCGCGCGGGGCCGCTGCACACCTATCTCCACAACCCCCCGGCAACCTTCACGGTCGACGACCTCGTCCGCGACGGCCCCGGGCGCTGGTCCGTGCGGGCCGGAACCCTGGTGGCCGAGGCCGACGACGCCCGCCTCGACGTGCCGACGCTGCGCTTCGCGGACCTGGAGATCCGGCTCGAGGTCGACAGCCCCGGCCGGGGCGTCGAGGTGCTGCTACGCCCGCGGCTCGCCGCGCCGATCCGGGTCGTCCTGCGGGGTCCGGTTGGCAGCGCGACGGAAGGTACGGTGGGTCCACCGCTGTGCGAAGCGCCCTGGCTCACCGGCGCGCCGGTCACGATCCAACGGGCAGGCGACGAGCTCCTCGTCGACGGCGGAGGCGGCCGCCGCCGCTGCGTCGTGGAGGGGCTCACCGAGCGGGTGGGATTGGGGTTTCGGGCCCCCGCTGGGGCTCGCCTGCGGAACCTCCGTGTCCGGCGCCTCTGAACGGGGTTGTGCGCCAGGCGCCCACTTCGTCCCCCAAAGGTGTCCACGGATGCCCCCGCATCGACGAAAAGCCCAACGACTTCGCCGACCTCGCCCCGACCCGGCGCTCGCTCATTTCCTGAACAATCGCGTACTTTTGCCGGCCTCACGCTTCCGTGGTAAGCCGTTGTCCAAGAATTCCGCTCGTCTTCACCCCATCGGAGGACCCCTTTGGAGCAGCAACTCTTCCAGCACGTCAATCGCCCCGAGTGGGGTCTTGCCATGGTCGCCAGCGAGCAGCCTACCCGGCGGGTGTATCAGTTCGAAGACGGGCAGGCCCGCGTCATCGCTCAGGCCTACTGGAAGCTGATGAAGCCTGTGGAGGATGCCGAGCAGCTTCAGCGGGCGGTCCGACGCCTGCGGCTGCTCGTGAAAGGCACCGACGTCGCCATGAAGTCGTCGCCGGTCGCCAGCGAAGGCAACCTTGAAGACCAGCTGTCCATCGTCAAGGAAGTGTGGCCCGAGGGCTTCGCCAACCCCACCTACACCCACCGCTACCGCTCCGGGAAGTCGAAACTGAAGAGCCAGATCGAACCAGTGCTCGCGCTGGTCGAAGAGCAGTGGAACCTCGACGCGCTGCCCGATCCGGAGACGCCCGCCACCGCCAAGAAGGTCGTCGACGCGCTCGCCCACGTGCTCGGAAAGAGCGACCTGCTCTCGGCCACCGAACGCAAGGCCCTCGACGGGTTGTCCGGCAAGGCCGTGGCGACTGTCGCGCAGGGTTTCTTGGCGATGCTCGGGGCCGACATCGACCGCCGCTTCACCGTGTGGCTCGAAACGCTCCAGGATGCGGGGCTCGCGCCGAGTTGGGGCCTGGTGACGGCGCCGGTCGCGCTCTCCGCTCCTGAGCAGCACGTGGCGGTCCGGCCGAGCGTGTTCAAGCGCCAAGCGAAGATCCTCATGCCGACGCTCAAGATCTCGAGCGAGGCCACCCTCGAGAGCTACGACGCGATGCTCGGTATGTCCCTGCGCATCTTCCGCGACCTGAAGAACGCCAATCTGGCACCGAAGGACCTCTTCGACGTCCGTAACTTCATCTTCTTGACGCTGCGCACCGACGCCGCTCGCAAGCTCGCGGACCTCTGAGCTTCGCCGCGCAAAGACCGTCAGTCCCGACCGAAACGCCCGCCGAAGCGGGCGTTTTGCGTTGAGGCTCGCTCGGTCGCTGGCTCCGCTGGCGTTCTGGCTCCGCTGGCGTTCTGGCTCCGCTGGCGTTCTGGCTCCGCTGGCGTTCTGGCTCCGCTGGCGTTCTGGCTCCGCTGGCGTTCTGGCTCAGCCGTCCTCCGGGGCGGACTCGCGGACGAAGCGCCGCCCGCCAACCACCCAGCGGTAGACCCCGGGAGACCCGGGCCGGATTTTCTCCCCCTCGCGGAACCCTTCGATCTCCACGAAGGGCTCGATGTCGGAGAGCTCGCCGTTGGTTCGGTCGAAGCGCGCGCCGTAAGCGAGGCCAGGGCGCAGCGCGATGCGGTGCGCCCCGGGGACACGCACGTAGTGCCGCCAGCGCCAGACCTTGCTGGAGCGGGGCGTGACGCGAACGAAGAAGGACTCGCCGAGAGGCAGCGAGCCGACCCACTCGAGCGCGTCTCCCCTCGTCCGGATCACCGC
>JALVDI010000213.1 GCA_027009115.1 Polyangiaceae bacterium
CAGCCGGCGCCTCCGCCTCCGCCGCGTGTGGTGGTGGTTCGACCCGCGCCGCCTCCTCCTCCGCCTCGGGTGGTCGTCCGGCAGGCGCCGCCGCCCCCGCCGCAGACGGTGGTGGTCATCGAGCAGCAGCAGGAAGAGCCGCAGCTTCGTGTGGTGCCCGCGCGACGCCACCGCAAGCTCTCACTGAACGCCCGGGCCGCGGGCATGATCGGTGAGAACCTGCGCCTGGGCGGCTTCGAGCTGGGGCTCCGCTTCCGCCCTTCCCGGATCTTCGGCATGGAGCTGGCCGTGGGGGCTTACGGAGGCACGGACTACAACGACATGTCGCGGGTCGAGATCCCGCTCATGGCCAACCTGATGGTGTTCTTGCCACGGGAGACGCGCTTCCAGTTCTATCTCCTGGCTGGGGTGGGGACCTCGTTCGCTGCCGTCGACGGAGTTCACAGCGGTTACGAGGAGTACATGTCGCGGAACCTTCGCTACGTGGGCGGACAGCTGGGCGCAGGGTTCGAGTGGCGTGTGGCGCCGCGCTTCGCACTGAGCATGGAGCTGCGCGGCTTCCTCCGAGCGCGCGTCGATGACGACGGGCGCCCCGAGTTCTACGACCGGGCGACCGGGCGCTCGACGAACCTGTCCGGTGGGGGTGTTGCCAGCATCGGCGGTCACCTCTACTTCTAACAGGCCGCCCCAGTGTCGACCGCCAGGCGCGTGGAGAGGCATTGGGGCGAGCTTGCAACGCGCGACTTCGGACGCGCGAGGGACGCAGGGAGCCGCCCGGTTTCCACGACGCCCCTGGACCGGCGGGTCGCACCCCGGTTCCAGGGGCGTCCTCGTGTGCGAGTTTCCTGCGCCGCGTTCAGCCAAAGAGCTTCTTGAAGAAGCCCTTCTTGTCATCGCCGCTCCCGTCGCCTGGGTCTTCGTCCGCCTCCGCTGGGACCTCCTCGTCGGAGGAGGCGAGCTCGTTCTCCTCGGTCTCGCTAGCGCCGGCGGCGGCTTCCTCTCGGGCGAGCTCGGCCTGGAAGTCGGCCACGCTCCCGATGAAGGTGGGGTCGTCCTCCTCGTCGCCGTCCGCGGACTCTCCCTCGAGCTCCTCGTCGATCATCAGCTCGAAGTCCTCGTCCATGAGCGCGTCGAGGTCCTCGCTCAGCGCGGCAGCTGTGTCTGAGGCCGTTGCGTGCTGTCCGGGCGGGGCCAGGGCTGCCGGCGGTGGCGGCGGCGCCGAGGGGGGCGGCGGTGCTGAGGGGAGCGGCGGTGCTGAGGGGAGCGCGCCGAGCCCAATCTCGTCCTCGAAGGGCTCGGCGCCCGGGGGCGGCGGAGCCGACGAGCGGATCGCCTCGATGTCCTCCGCAGAGAAAAGGCCGGTCGTCTCCTCTTCGTCCCCTTCAAGGGCTCCCTCGAGGTCGAGGGTGAGCCCGGCGCTCCCCTGGGGGCTTTCGGCTCCGGCGGGTGCCTCGCCGAGCTCCACAGGCGTCGCCGCATCGCTGCCCGGGATGTCGCCGAAGAGGGCGTTGGCGTCGAGACCCGCCGGCTCCGCATCGGAACCCGCACGGGGCGTCGCTGGGCGCTCGTCCGCTGTGGCGGGGGATGGATCGGCGATGTTCGTGTCCCCCGGGGGTGGGAGCGGGACGCCTTCGCTCAGCTCGGCGAGGAGCCGATCGACCTCTCCGAGATCGAGGCCTCCCTGCACGCGCACCGGCGAGGCGGGCTGCCCGAGGGCTTCGATCGCGCGGTCGATTTCGGCCAGGCGCTCCTCATTCATGGCGCTCATCGTGGCTTGGAACCGAGCCCAGAGACAAGCCCGTTGAGCGAAAACGGCGACGCTGCCAGGCCGAGATGCACCGGCGGTCCGCCTGGAACACGGCGGCTCGGCGGGGCCGGATGCCGTGGGACCGCTGGTGCCTCAGGGAAGCTCGTAGCCGACCGTCAGGCTGAGGCGTAGGTAGTCGTCCTTGACGGGATCGGGGATCCCGCCGGTGATTTCGCCGTCCGTTTCGGGCCATGGTTCCCAGAGCTCGTAGGGATCGCAGAGGTTGTCGGGGCCCGGCGTGCGGCACTGAGTTCGTCCCCGAAACTTCGTCGTGAAGCGGAAAAACTCGAACGACAGCGTCGCGAAGAGCCCATCGGTCAGGTAGGAGAGGTAGTGGACGAGGTCGAGCCCCACCTGGAACCCACCGGTGAAGGTCGAGTCCTCACCCCAGATACTCTTCGCCTCGGTGCCCAGGCCCAGGCCGATGCGGTAGGCAGCCCTCGCCCCTAGCTGCACCAGCTCGTGCACGCCGTAGCGGGCGCCGGCGCCGACGTGCACGTAGTCGTAGCGAAGCGGAGGCACGATGAACGTGCGGTCGAGGAGCGCGAGGTCACGGGGGGCGAGCTCGAAGGAGAAGCGGCCCCAGCCCAGGTCTGCGGTCACCCAGGGCCCCCGCCGATCGTCGCCGAGGTTGCCGTCCACCCGCGCGCCGAGGAAGAGGTCCTGCTGGGACGTCTCGATCGGCACGACGTCGACGGTGGGGCAGCGTCCTTCGGCGCCCCGTGGCTCCTGGGCGGGCAGGCACGAGGGACCTTCCGAGGAGAGGCCGGCCGAATGCCGAAAACGAACGAGCAGCCCAAGCCACGGGACCACCGGGTCCGGGAGAAGCGCGCCGGGGAAGAGCGCGGCGTGGAAGCCGAGCTCGAGGTGCCCGAGCCCGGCGCTCCTGTACTCGCGGGTCTCCCGTGCGGGCGCGCCCGGCGTGAAGGGGGTTCGAAACGTCGGGTCGACGAACGCCTCGGCGCTCATCGAGCGCCGGAGGGTGCCGGCCAGGAGCCCGATCCGCAGCCCGCTCCAGCGGGGAGGGGTCGCCGCGTCGGTGCTTTCTTCCTCGTCCTCGTCCCCGGAGGCCGCCGCCTCGGGTTGCTGGGCGGTGCCGCGGCGATACCAGGGCGTCTCGCCGGGGGCGGGCTCGATGGGCCGTGGCGCCGGGGGCGCCGGCGCGGTCGCGAGCGCGAGGAGCTCGCGGAGTCGTCGGTGGGCGTTGCGGCCAACGCTTCGGAGCGCGCCCAAGGTGCGGCCGGTCCAGCGCACGGTGCCAAGTCGCAGACCGTCGGCGCCGTTCCGGATCGTCAGCCGGAGGGTCCAGTTGCGGCGGACGCGGGCCACGCGGCCTTCGATGAAAGCTTTGAGGTTCAGCTCCCGCGCGACGATGGCGTAGTCGTCGTCGTCGTTCAGTCGGCGGCGGCCGGTGGCTCCACGCGCCGCCTCTTCGACGCGGCTCCGATCGACGACCACCAGCCCGTGGTTCTCCAGATTGCGCACCAGGAGGGTCCGCAGCCGGCCTCCTTGAGGTCCTCGAATGCGCTCGACGGCGATCTGGGGAGACTGCGCATGGGCTGGCGCGGCGGCACCAGCAGCACAGAGCGCGAGCGCCAACAAGAACGTGCCCGGGCGGGTCATGCGGCGCCCCCACCATACCCCAAGAAGGGGGAGTGCGGATCGTCCTTCGCCCTTCGGAGCGCGGCGGCCCCTTCGTCTCGGGACTGCGGTCGCCGGCGGTCGATGACGGGTCCGTGTCAGCCCCTCGTGCTACGACCTCAGTTGCAGGAAGCCGCCCATGCTCAGCCTTCTCCGCGTCCGCAATCTCGCCATCATCGATACCCTGGAGGTAGAGTTCGGCCCCGGTCTGAACGTCGTCACGGGCGAGACGGGAGCCGGCAAGTCGATCCTGGTCACGGCGCTGCAGCTCGTGCTGGGGGCTCGGGGGCGGGCCGAGATGGTGCGAACTGGTGCGAAGAATGCCGAGGTCGAGGCCCTCTTCGAGCTCCCCGACGACTCGGCGATGCGGGCGCGCCTCGACGCCGCCGGGCTGGCCGCGGGCGACGAGCTGCTCGTGCGGCGGGTGGTGCGGCCCAACGGGCGGACGCGGGCGTTCATCAATGGGCGGTTGGCGACGCAGGCGCAGCTCGTGGGTCTCGCCCGCGGTCTCGCGGACATCTCTTCGCAGCATGAGCACCACAGCCTCGTCGACCCGAAGACGCACCTGCACTATCTCGACGCCTTCGGTGCGCTCGAGGGTCAACGTGCCGAGGTCGCCAAGGCCTACGCGGCCCTGTCGGCGGCGAGCGCGCAGCTCGCGGAGCTCGAGGAGGCGTTCCGGGCGCGGACCGACCGCGAAGACCTCCTCCGCTTTCAAATCAAGGAGATCGACGATCTGGCGCCGACGCCGGGGGAGCTCGAGGAGCTGGAGGAAGAGGCGGCGCGCCTACGCCACGCCGACCGGCTGGCGAGGGCGGCCGGAGGGGCAGAGGAGGAGCTCTATGCCTGCGATGGGGCGATCGCCGAGAGGTTGGCTCGCATCGCTGCCGACGTGCGTGCCGCAGCCACGATCGACCCTTCGCTGGACGAAGCGGCCCAGCGCATCGAAGAGGCCCGAGTGCAGCTCGAAGACGTTGCCGGGGATCTCGGGCGCTACGGGCGGGAGCTTCGCAACGACCCTGAGCGCCTGGCGGAGGTCGAGGAGCGTCTGCACCGCCTCGGCCGCCTGATGAGGAAGTTCGGGGCGACGATCGAGGACGTCCTGGCGCATCGCGAGCGCGCCGCGGCCGAGCTCGACCGTTACGAGCGGCACGAGGAACACCTTGCCGAGGCGCGCGCTGCCGTCGACGAAGCCCGGGCGCGAGCGGCTCGGGTGGCGCGTGAGCTCAGCGCCCGCCGTCGCAAGGTTTCCGGCAAGCTTGGGCGGAAGATCAGCGCCGAGCTGAGAGCGCTGGGGATGGGCGGCGCGCGGGTCGTGGTCGATCTTGCGCCCCTCGAAGGCCAGGGCGGCCTCGAGATCGACGGCGCGCGGCTCTCGCCTTCGGGCATCGACCGCGCCGAGTTCCTCATCGCGCCCAACAAGGGCGAGCAGGCACGGCCCCTCGCGAAGGTGGCGTCCGGCGGCGAGCTCTCGCGGGCGATGCTGGCGATCAAGCGTACGCTGGCGGGCCTCGGGCCCGTCGGGACCTACGTCTTCGACGAGGTCGACAGCGGCGTCGGCGGGGGCGTCGCGGAGGTGATCGGTCGCAAGCTCGCGGATGTGGCCCGCCATCATCAGGTGATCTGCATCACGCATCTGGCGCAGATCGCGGTCTTCGGGGACGCGCACTTCCGCGTGAGCAAGAGCGTCCGTGGCGAGCGGACCCACAGCGAGATCGCGCGCCTGGGCGATGACGAGCGCCTCGAGGAGATCGCGCGGATGGTCGGAGGCCTGACGATCACCGATCGCACCCGGGCGGCCGCCGCGGAGATGCTCGCGCACGCCCGGCGCTGAGCAGGCCGGCGCTCGCCCGAGCTGGTTCGGCAGCTCGTTGACCCTCCCGGGTCCCGGCGGTAAGCCAGCGCTTCCATGAAGTCCTCACGCGAGATCCGCCGGGCGTTCCTGTCGTTCTTCGAGGCGAACGGCCACACCCTCGTTCCGTCCGGGCCGCTCGTCCCGCCCAACGACCCGACGCTCATGTTCACCAACGCGGGCATGGTGCCGTTCAAGGATGTCTTCACCGGCAAGGAGAAGCGGAGCTACACCCGAGCGACCTCGTCCCAGAAGTGCATCCGGATCAGCGGCAAGCACAACGACCTCGAGAACGTCGGAAGGACGGCTCGCCACCACACTTTCTTCGAGATGCTGGGGAACTTCTCCTTCGGTGACTACTTCAAGCGGGAGGCGATCGAGCTCGCGTGGCGCTTCTACAGAGAGGTGCTGAAGCTGGATCCGAACCGCATGGTCTTCACCGTCTTCGCCGGTGAAGAAGGCTTCGGGCCGGCCGATGAAGAGTCGGCGAAGCTCTGGATGGAGATCACCGGCTGTGGACCGGAGCGCATCAAGCGCTGCAACGCCAAGGAGAACTTCTGGCAGATGGGCGACACGGGCCCCTGCGGTCCCTGCACGGAGATCCACTATTGCCTCGGTGTCGACCCGGTCGATCCGCGGACTTTCGGCGAAGAGCCCACCCCCGAAGGCCGGGGCTGGTTCGAGCTTTGGAACCTGGTTTTCATGCAGTTCGACCGTCAGCCGAGCGGCGAACTCGTGGAGCTGCCTGCGCCCAGCGTGGACACCGGTGCGGGTCTGGAGCGCGCGGCGGTCGTTCTGCAGGAGGTCCTCAGCAACTACGACACGGACCTGCTCCGACCCCTCGTGGACCTCGCCGCCGAGATTTCGGGCAAGCGCTACGCGGGCACGCAGGAAGAAGACGACGTGTCGATGCGCGTGATCGCCGACCACGCGCGGCTGACCGCGTTCGCCGTCAGCGAGGGGATCAACCCCGGCAAAGGGGGCCGCGAGTATGTGTTGCGCCGGGTGATGCGCCGGGCGATCCGCCACGGCTACCGGCTGGGCATCGCCGAGCCCTTCCTGCACCACTGCGCGCTTCGCGTAGTCGACCTGATGGGCGAGGATTACCCGCAGCTCGTCGAGCAGCGCGCGCTCATCGAGGATGTCGCGCGCCGTGAGGAGGAGCAGTTTCGGCGGACCCTCCAAAGCGGCATTGATCTCATCCATTCGAACGAGCAGTGGGGGTCGGCCCACGGGCGGCGGGTGTTGCCGGGACCCGTCGCTTTCAAGCTCTACGATACCTATGGATTCCCCGTCGATCTGCAGGACGTGATCGGCGAGGAAGAGGGCTTCGTGGTCGATCACGAGGGCTTCGAAGCGGCCATGGAGCAGGCCCGCGCCCGAAGCCGGACCGACGGACCCATCACGAACGCGCAGACGACGGCGAAGGTCTTCTACGACATCCGTGAGGAGCTGGGCGGGGAGGTCGAGTTCGTTGGGTACGACCAGGAGCAGGCGTCGAGTGAGATCGGGGCGATCCTCCGCAGGGGCGACGGTGAGCTGAGGCGCGTCGACCGTGCTCGTGCGAGAGACGAGGTCGTGATCGTCACCCGTCGAACACCCTTCTACGGCGAGAAGGGTGGCCAGGTCGGGGACCGCGGCGTCATCGTCAAGGACGGCGCCCGCTTCGAGGTGCGCGACACCCAGATCCCCGTCGAGGGGGTGGTGGCGCACCTCGGCGTCGTGTGCGACGGCAGCTTCGAGACCGGCGACACGGTGGATTTGACCGTCGATCATGAGTTGCGCAGCGCGACCCGGCGCAACCACAGCGCCACGCACCTTCTGCACTGGGCGCTCCGGGAAGTGCTCGGCGACGCAGTGACACAGAAGGGATCGCTCGTGGCGCCCGACCGCTTGCGTTTCGACTACGCGACGCACCGGGCGCCGACGACAGAGGAGCTCGCGCAGGTCGAGGATCGAGTCAACGCGGCGATCCTGGAGAACACGCCGGTGGTGACCGATGTCTTGCCCATGGACGAGGCCAAGGAGCGCGGCGCCATCGGGATCTTCGAGGAGAAGTACGGCGATGTGGTGCGCGTGCTGAGGATCGGCCCGAGCCTGGAGCTGTGCGGAGGGACCCACGCGTCGCGCACGGGCGACATTGGGCTCCTCGCGATCCTCAGCGACAGCAACTTGGCGGCGGGGGTCCGTCGCATCGAAGCGGCCACGGGCACGAACGCGCTGCGGCACCTGCGCGAGACCCGCGCGACGTTGCGCGAGGCGGCGTCGGTGCTCAAAGCGACGCCCCAAGATCTGCCACGTCGCGTCGAGAAGCTGCTGGCGCAGCAGCGGGAGCTGCACAAGGAGATCGAACGGCTGCAGAAGGAGCTGCTCAGCGGCGGCAGCGGCAAGGACCTGACGGCCGATGCTCGCACGGTGGACGGAGTCCGCGTCCTCGGTGCCACGGTGCCGAGCGTGGACGCGAACGTCCTGCGCGAGATGGCCGACCAGCTGCGCGACAAGATGGCGCCCGCGGTGGTGCTCCTTGGCACGACGAGCACCGATGGGAACAAAGCGATCCTCGTTTGTTCCGTGTCGAAGGACGTAACCAAGAGGTTCCGTGCGGGGGACATCGTCAAGGGAGCCGCCAAGATCGTGGGCGGCGGCGGCGGTGGGCGACCGGACTTCGCGCAGGCAGGGGGTTCGGACCCGAGCAAGCTCGCCCAGGCCGTCGCGCACGTGTACGAGGCTGCGGGCGCCTGAGCGCGAGGGCGCAGGGATGGGGGTCGCGGCGAAGATACGAGGAGCGGCCATCGCGGCGTACCTCGACCGAGGACCACGGGTGGCGCGCCAATGGCATCGCTTCCGGCGGGCCGTGACCCGCGGCCCGCGGGTGGTCACGTTCTACCATCAGGTCGACGATCCGTACTCCCATCTGCTCGTGCAGGCGCTGCGCCCGGTCGTCGCGCGCTGCGACATCCGGCTGCGCCCGGTGCTCGTGCCACCTCCGGCGGCCGACGCCGACCCCGAGCCGGACAAGAGGCTCGCGTTCGCTCTCCGGGACGCGGCGGAGCTCTCCGAGCACCTCACTGTGGATTTTCCCCGTGGGGCGTCCGCGCCGCCGGCGGACCGAGTGCGGCGCGTCAACGCCGTGCTGCTGAGAGAGCGTCCGGTCAGCGAGTGGATCGAGGTCGCTGCGCAGCTCGGCGGCGCACTGTGGCGCGACGACGGGGATGCGCTCGCGGCGATGGTGCGGCAGCACGGGACGGTCTCCGGTCAGTCGGTACGGCCAGCTCTCGAGGCCAACTACCGCGCCCTGCGCAAGGCCGGCCACTACATGGGGGCCATGCTCGAGTACGGAGGCGAGTGGTACTGGGGCATCGATCGTCTTGCCTACCTCGTGGCTCGGCTCGTCGCCGAAGGGGCGAGTGAGGTCTTCGAGCCGGTGGTCGAGCGAGACGCTCCCTTTCCACCCGCGCCGTTGAGCGAGGGGCGGGTGGCGGTCGAGGTCTTCTTCTCGTTTCGGAGCCCCTACTCGTACCTGGCGGTGGAGCGCCTCCGCCAGCTCCGGGACGAGCTGCCGATCGACCTGAGCCTCCGACCGCTGCTGCCGATGGTCACTCGGGGACTGGCGGTGCCACGGGACAAGGTGCGCTACATCACTCGGGACGCCAAGCGGGAGGCGGACCGCCTCGGCATCCCGCTGGGGCGTATCTGCGATCCGTTGGGGGAGGGAGTGGCCCGCTGCGTCGCTGTGTTCCTCCAGGTCGAACGGGCGCGTGGCCCGCGGATGGCCCATGACTTCGCGGCGGCGGCCTTGCAAGGGATCTGGTCCCGGGCGATCGACGTCGCGACCGACCGGGGCTTGGGAGAGGTTGCGCGGGCCGCCGGGGTGGAGGACTGCGTTGCCGCCGGGCTCGCCGCCCGCGGTTGGGAGGCGACGGTCGACAGGCACCGAGTCGCCCTCGCCGAGCTTGGGCTCTGGGGCGTGCCTTCCTTTCGGCTTGGGGACTGGTCCACCTGGGGTCAAGACCGGCTCTGGCTGCTCGAACGGCGGGTGCGGGCGGCATGCGCGGAACCGGCGGCTGCTGGTGCGTCCACGGTCTGAGCCGATGGGCTGACCGAGTTCAGAGACACCTGAGACAAGGTCCGTGTCCTGGTGCAGGACATGGGCTTGCGTTGCTGGGGTGGCCGTGGCTTCATCCGCCCATGCGTCTGCTCGCCGCCCTCGCCTTGCTCCTCGGTCTCGGTTGTGGTGCCGACACGCCTGCGCCGGAGTACCCCTTCCCGGCGAGCCCGCCTCTCGAGGAGACGGACTTGGCGCGCTACGTCGACGACGGAGAGAGCGACCCCGAGGTCGAGGACGAGGAGTGGGACGACGGGCTCTCCGACGAAGACCTCGAGATGGATGGCGACGGGGCACCGGAGCCCGCCGAGGGGGGGAGCGAGGGGGCGAGCGAGGAGCCCGGCCAGGCCGGCGCGAACGACGCCTCCGCCCCGGAGTGATGCGGCAGGTGCGCGCCGCCACGGTCATCGTGGGTGCCGGCGCGGGGGGGGGCGGTGATCGCCGCGCGCATGAGCGAGCGCTCCGATCCTCAGGTCCTCCTGCTCAGAGCCTGCCTGGACTACCTGGCCGCCCTGCTCGAGGATCGACGACGGCATGCGCAGCTCGGTGCGGGCCCACGATTGGGGTTTGTGGTGACATGCCGAGGGTCGTCGATGCTGTGCGGCGTGCCGGGGGCGCTCGCTCCTCTCACCGCGTTTGAAGGACGAAAGGGTAGGTTACGCTCACGACGCCGCCGCTGTCCGGGCTGGGGAAGGTCCAGCGCCGAATGGCTCGCGCGATGCACTGTTCCGTCGGCGGGTGGCGCACCGTCGAGGCGGCGACGAGGGAGGTCGTCACGGTGCCCGTCGGTGAGATGACGAAGCGGGTCGTCACGCGTCCCTGGAGGTCCGGCTGCGATTGCAGGCCCTGCTCGTAGCAGAAGCGAACCTCGTTGCGGTGGCGTCGGATCACTCGTCGGATCACCTCCCGGGCGAGGGTGCCGTGGACCTCGGTCTCGCCCCCTCCGATGTGGATGCCCTCGGGGACCCTCGCCGCCCGTCGTCGGAGCGTGCCGGTGCCGTGCCCGTAGTTCTGAGCGCAGCGCTGTCCCCGGCAGCCGGCGCCGCGGCCGAGGGTCCCGAGATGGTCGAGGCCGATCGTGCCCCGGCCGGTGCCGTTCGCTCCGCGCCCGGTGCCGTGCAGGCCCAGGCCCTCGAAACCGAAATCGTCGCCGATGTCCGTGCCCATGAGGGAGCCCAAGGCGCTCATCGGGTCGGAGCCGAGGGCTGTGTCCCGGCCGAAGGGGGAGGTGGGCGTGTCCCAGCTGCCGCTCATCGCGCGCAGTGTGCCCAGGACGCCGGCGCTGCGGGTCTCCTGAGCCCGCTCGCGTGCAAGGTGCGCGTCGCGGTTGTCCTCCGGGCCTTCGACGCCGAAGCGGCGGCCTGTGACGGCCGAGCTCCTCTCGCCCACTTGCCCTTCGTCGTCCGCGGCGCGTTCGCCCTGGCCGCCGGCCTCTTCGGGAGTGGGCTCGGCGAGCTCGGGTTCGTCGAGCTCGACGCTCGGCGGGGTCATCAGGGCGGCGACGAGTCGCGACTCGCGCTCGAGGTGCTGCAGCGAGAGCGCGGAGCTCGACGGCGGCACGAAGGACATGAGCAGCAAGAGAAGAGCGGCGAACCCGAGCGCGCCGCCGACGTAGAAGAGGGGCTCTCGATCCACCGAGGCACCTGCGGCGATCCTTTTGCCTCGCCGGACCCGTCGCACGAGGAAGACGAGATCCCCGGCTTCGAGCTTCGTCTCTTCCGCCACGCCCGGTTCCACGGTGCCTTCTGTGCTCGGAGCGCCTGCGGCCGTTGCGCCCGCCGGCCCGAAGCGTCCATGGTCCACGATCACCAGTCGATCGCGGCCCAGGACGTCGGCGCCTACGAGGAAGTCCACGGCGCCTTCTTCGCCGACGACGAAGGACTCGTCGGCGCCGATGTGCGCGACGTGCAGGACGTTGGTTCCCCACATGAGGATCACCTCGATGGCGTCCTCCTCGCTCTCGATCTCTTCGGCCTGGATCGGTGGCGCGCTGGCGACGACGCGAAAGCGGAGCTCCGACTCGGTGGGCTCGTTGGCGGGTTCGATGGGCATAGCTCTCCTCCATGGGACGCGGAGGTCCCTCAACTCGCGCCGGCGCGCGGCAGCGGGCCCGAGGCTCGAACCATCGGGCGTCGTCTCCCTGCATCGCCGGCCGCTTCAACCCTACCGACACCCGCAGGGCGCCTGGGTTCCGAGAGGGGCGGAGTTTCCGGTGCCGCGCACCCGGGGGCGTGGGAGCCGCGTCGAGCTTTCGACGGGGGGCTCAGAGCCGCTGAGGGATCGGGCGAGTGGCGTGGTAGAGCCTCTCTTGGGTGCCGTCGAGGCCGAGGTAGACCACCTCCATGGTCGCATCGCTCATCTGCGCGTCCAGATCGCGCACGCCAAGCGCCTCGCCTCCGTCGCCGTGGCCTTCGAGCGCGCGGTCCGAGACGAGCCGCCAGTAGAGGAGCTCCGCAGAGGCGAAGAGCGCCTGCCGCCAGCGGGTGCCGTGACGCACCGAAACGAAGAGTTGATAGCCGCCGTTGACCACGACGAGGGAGGGTTCGCGCACCTCGTCGGCGTGAAGTGCCGAGGTGGGGATGGTCGAGATCTCGGTCCACTCGATTCCGTCGACCGAGGCGAAGGCGACGAGCTTGGCGCCCACGCGCAGCACCATCGCCCAGCGTTCGGGCCGGCCAGGCGGCGCGATGGGGACAAGGGTGGGGTCAGCGATTTCGGATGCGCCGAAGCCTCGGCTCGCGTTGCAGACCACCGGCTCGCCAAGAGCCGTGGTGCCCGGCTCGATCCGGGCGCGCCGCAGCTCGCTCGTGCCTGCGGCGGTTGTCACGTAGTAGAGCGTGAGCCCGCCGGGGCCGACGACCAGTTCCGGTCCGTGGACCTCCTCACCGGGTTCCGGTCGAAGCAGCGCTTCTTCGGGTGCGGCGGTGGTCACGAAATAGCGGGTGGGATCCGTCGATGCTCGCGCTGCGTAGAGCGCGCCCTGCCATTCGTACACCAGCACCGGGGTGTCCCCGTCCATCGCCATCGTCGGGCCCGAGGCGCCGCGCGTGTCGAGGGGGAGGCTGTCTTCGATGCGCAGCGGCGTCCGTTCGCGCCAGGCCGAGGGCACGTCGCACACCGCCGGGGTGACCGTCAGGGCCCGCAGGCGCGCGGCGCGATCGTCCGTCGCCGAGGGGTTGCGCGTGTGCCCCCAGGCGACCACGCGGCCGCTCGCGAAGGGCACGTAGGACGCCACCGGGTGCGCCGCTTCGCTCCCGCGGGCGACCCAGACCTCGCCCGTCGGGCGGAGCTCGAGGGTCCAGGTTTCGTCGTCGACCTCGGGCCAGCGTGCGGCCACCGCTCCGCCGACGACGAGGAGCGCCTCGCGGCGGGCGCCGCTGACGACGAGCGCGACGGAAGGGTCGACGAGCCCTTCGTCGCCGATGCGGGTCTGGGCCGTCACGCCGAAGGCGACGCTCTCGAGGCAGTCGATGGCGCATTCGCGCGCCTGGGCGATCTCTCCCCGCAAGACCAGCCGCTCGGTGCGCAGGTCGTGGGGGACCGTCAGCAACAGGCCGCTGTCGCCTCGACCGTCGCCTCCCAGGAGGAGGCCTCCGGCGACGATCGGCCGCGGCGCGCCGAAGGGTTCAGCGTTCGGCAGGCAGCTCGTCGGGTCGCCGCCTTCGCAGGGGCTCAGGGCCGTCGCGTCGAAGCCGGCGCCGTCCAAGGGCACGCAGCAGGCAGCTTCGGCGCTCCCCACGCAGCAGCTCGGCAGCGTCGCGCAGCCCGGGTCGGCGCAGTCCATGCCTTCCATGGGGGCGTCGCCGTCGTTGTCGAGGCCGTCGTAGCAAGAGCCTGCGTTCAAGGGATCTGCCGGGTCTTCGGAGCGGCCCAGGTCCGGGATGAGCTCGACCGTCCCCTCCGGCGTCGGAGGGAGCCCCACGTTCGGCGCGGGTCCGGCGGCGTCCCCCACGGAGTCGCCGCCGTCCTGCGCGCCTGCCCCCCCGTCGGTTGGGGTCATGGTGGTTGCGAGGTCGCCGCAAGCGAGGGCATGCATCGCCAGCCCGAGGAG
>JALVDI010000214.1 GCA_027009115.1 Polyangiaceae bacterium
ACGCCCTCCATGGGCGCCAAGAGGGTGCGGTGGCGCAGGGACAGCAGCATCGGACGCGCCAAGTGTGAGGGGCCGTTTCGCTGCGAGCCAGCGGGCGTTCACTGGCAGCCTGTCGAACGACGATCGTTTTTGGGATGGGCTGTAGCGCCTCGGCCGTGGCAGGCTCCGCCGCGGTGTCCAAGGAGTCGTCGTCGATGGCCGGCAGGGCCGAGCCCCTGCTCCGCGAAACCTGGGAGAGCTTGCAGGCCCTCGATCCGGCCCGCTTCGATCCGGAGAAGCTTCCGGCTGTGCGGGCGTCGCTCGGCTCCGTTCGGGTACAGCTCCGGGCGGAGCGCGACGAGCGCGGCGCACTGCCCGAACCTTTGGAGGAGCTGGAGCAGGCCCTCGCCGAGCTGCCGGGCGACGGCGACCCGCGCGCCTGGGGTGAGCTGCGGGCGCGGCTGGGGCAAGTCTACGAGAGCGCCGCGCAGCACCTGGACGCCCACGACGTCGCGGTGCCGCGGCTGCGACCGACGAACTACACTCGGAGCCTCGTGCACGCCGGCAGTGCCCTCGCGGTGCTCGGTTTCCTCGAGCTCGCCGACGAGCGCCTCGTGCGCTGGACCGCGTCGTCTGCGCTCGCCTTCGCCGTCTTCCTCGAAACCTCGCGGCGCCTGAGCGGGCGCTGGAACGACGTGCTGATGAAGATCCTCGGTCCCATCGCCCACCCCGCCGAGCGCTACCGCGTCAACTCGGCGTCCAACTACATCCTCGCCCTCTTCGTGCTGGCGTGGATCGGCTACCCGGCCGTGGGCGCCGTCGCGGTGATCGTCCTCGGGTTCGCTGACCCGGCCGCCTCCTTTGTCGGGCGCCGGTGGGGGAAGACCCCGCTCTGCAACGGCCGGACGCTCCAAGGGACCGTCGCCTTCGTGCTCACGGCCTTCGTCGTCGGCAGCGCCGTGCTGCGGCTCTTGCACCGCGAGGTCCCGCCACTGGCGGCCTTTTCCATGGCCGGTGTCGGCGCGCTCGCCGGGGCGCTCGCGGAGCTGGCGAGCGGGCGCATCGACGACAACCTGACCATCCCCGTGATCACCGGCGGGGCCGTGTGGGCCGTGGCGACGTTCCTCGGCGTGCCTCTCGTCGGTTTCGGATGAGGGTCCGGTGCCGTGAGGGTGTCGGACCCAGCCGGCCGACGACTCCTGAGGCGCGATGCATCCTGCAGGTGCGTGCTCTCGGCCATGGGGCGCGCGGAAAGGCACCGGGGTGCGCTCCCCGGCGCTGCCCGTGGTAGACCGCGCGTGATGCGATCCTTGGCGACAGCGGTGCTGGTCGTGGCGTCGGGCACGGGCGCGGCGCTCGCTCAGGCGCCGACGATCGAGCTGGGGCCTGTGGAGCTGGCGAACCGGTCCGTGGCCGTCACCCTCGGGCAGCTGCCGGCGGGCCGCTGGAGCGTCGAGGTGGACGGGCAGGAGCGGGCCTCCGGCGTCACCGACGGGGGGACGGCCCGGGTGCCGCTGCGCCTGGGCGCCGGCGCGCATCGGGTCGCGGTCGTCGCCGGCGGCGCGCGGACCGAAGCCCAGGTGCGCGCGATCGACGCCTGGCTTGCGTTGCTCCCGCCGCTGCTCGCGATCGTGCTGGCCCTGCTCCTGCGCCAGGTCGTCCTCGCGCTCGTCGCCGGGGTGTGGGTGGGCGCGTGGGTCGCGGGTGGCTTCGACCTGCTCGCGGCCTCCTTGCGTGTGGTGGACCGTTACGTCGTCGGCGCCGTCGCCGATCGGGATCACGCGTCGATCCTCGTCTTCAGCCTGCTGCTCGGCGGGATGATCGGCGTCGTGACCCGCTCCGGCGGGGGCCTTGGCTTGGCGGCGCTCGTAACGCGCATGGCCGATCGGAGCTCCCGAGGGCAGCTCGCCGCCTGGCTCCTGGGGGTGGTGATCTTCTTCGACGACTACGCCAACTCCCTCCTCGTCGGTTCCTCCATGCGCCCCATCACCGATCGGCTCCGGGTCAGCCGTGAGAAGCTCGCGTTCCTGGTCGACGCGACCGCCGCGCCGGTGGCCAGTCTCGCGCTGGTGTCCTCGTGGATCGGGGTCGAGGTCGGCTACATCGGCGAACAGCTCGTCGAGCAGGGCATCGAGGCGGACCCTTACGTCACCTTCCTGCAGACCCTGCCTTATCGCTTCTATCCGTGGTTGATGCTCTTCTTCGGGCTGCTGATCGTGCTGTCGCGTCGCGACTTCGGCCCGATGCTGAGCGCGGAGCTCCGTGCCCGAGGCACCGGGCGCCTGGTCGCCGAAGGCAGCAGCCCCGCGTCGGATTTCTCCGACGCGCGTTCCGACGCGCCGCCTCGGCCCCTCAACGCCGTCCTGCCGGTGCTCACGGTGGTGCTCGTCGCGCTCGTCGGGCTCTACCTCGACGGGCGCGCGAGCGTCCTGGCCGCGGGGGAGACCCCCTCCTTGCGGGCGATCTTCGGGGCGGCCTCCAGCCTCAAGGCGCTGCTCTGGGCGTCCTGCTTCGGTGGTGTGGTGGCTGTCGTCAGCAGCGTCGCAACGCGGAGCCTTCGCCTCGAGGGGGCGCTCGAGGCCTGGCTCGACGGCCTGCGCTCGATGCTCTTGGCGTGCGTGATCCTCACGCTGGCCTGGTCCCTCGGCGCTGTCTGTCGAGAGCTGCACACGGCGGAGGTGGTCATCGCCTCCATCGGTGGCTGGCTGCAGCCGGCGTGGATCTCCGCTGTCGTCTTCGTCGTCGCGGCCCTGGTGAGCTTCGCGACGGGGACCTCTTGGGGGACGATGGCGATCCTCTTTCCGCTCGTCGTGCCGCTCGCCGACGAGGTGGCCCATCACGACATGCACGTGCTGCTCGGGGCCATCAGCTCGATCCTCGCCGGTTCGGTCTGGGGCGACCACTGCTCCCCGATCAGCGACACGACGATCATGAGCTCCATGGCGTCGAGCTGCGATCACGTCGACCACGTGCGCACGCAGCTCCCCTACGCGCTGCTCGTCGGCGGCGTGAGCCTGGTCTGCGGCGAGCTCGCCACCGGGTACGGGCTCTACCCGGCGTGGATGGGGCTGGTCGTGGGGGCGGTGGTGCTTGCGGCGATCGTGCTGCGCTGGGGTCGAGAGGTGCCGGAGGTCGAGGCTTCGGAGGTCGAGGGCCGCGAGGGGCTCGCTACCGAGAAACCCTGAGGGGTCGTCGTCGAGGCGGTCGAGGAATCAGAGGCAGAATTCGAGGGCCGCTCCATCGAGGCGGGCGACGAGACTGGAATGGTGGGCAGCGATCCGATAACGTTCACCGTATGCCTGTTTCACGGACATTGGTTGCGAGGATGCTCCTCTTGGGGATCGTGAGCGTCACGGTCGGCGCCGCGGCTCACGACGGATCCCATGGTGGTGCGCCGGTGACCGTGTCGGCTCCCAACCCAGGCATCAACGCCACTGAAGTCGGAACCGAACCGACAGGCCGGCCGCCGGGTCAGGTGCAAACCCGTGGCGGGTCCTGTGCGGGCTGCGCGGTCACCGATAGTCCGGCCCGTACCCGTAGAAACTGGCTGGTCGTAGCCGCCGGGGTTTTCGCGATCGCGGTTCGGCGTCGAATTCGCCGCAGGCTCTAGCTAGGTTTCGCTTGCGGGCCTGGGTGCAGACTCCGGCTCGGGGGCACGGGGCATCGGGCCTGGTAGACTCCCGCCTGTGGCGCGGGCGTCCGTAGGGTACAGCGAGCGAGTCGACGCGGCCCTCGCCGGTCGCCTTGCCGCCGCGTCCGCTGCGGGCCCGCTCGGGCGTGAGGAGGTCCGTAGCCTGCTGCTCGTGGCGATCGGCCCGCACGCATCGTCTGCCGAGGAGGTCGCGCGAGGGGCGCGCACACACTGTCCGCAGGCCACCGTCGCGGCGGTCGGCGCGGCCGGCGCCATGGTCCCCGAAGGCGAGATGCAGGGCATTGGGGCCGTCGTCGCCCTCGCGTTACGCGACCGGACCGTCGTCCACGTGGGCGACGAGGAGGGCCTCGAGGCGTTGGGTGCGAAGGTCCGCCACCGGCCCGCGCGCCCGGTGCTGCTCTTCGGGCGGCGGGGGCTGTCGCCGGGCGCCCTCGACGCCTTCGGCTCTGCGTCCGGTGCGTCGGTGCTCGTGGGCGGCGTGACGGATCCGAGCGCGACGTTCGCGGCCGCGATGGGGCCGGGAATCCGCCCAGGTGCGCTCCTGGCCGTTCGTCTGGATGGGGGGCTGGGCGTGGCCCTGGAGACGAGCGTCGGCGTCCACGCCATCGGGCCCGAGCGGACCGTGACCGGCGTCGATCGAGGCTACGTGACGGGCCTCGACGGGGAGCGCCCGCTGTCGCTCTTGGGGCGCGCTGTGGGCAGCCGCGAAGATCAACCGCTGGTGCTCGTACGTTGGTCGCCGGGCGATGGATCGTCGACGGTCGTCCGCGGTATCGGTGGCATCGAGCCCAAGCGCGGCGCCATCTTCGTCGGACCGGATGTCCGCTGCGGCGACCGGCTCGGGTACTGCGTGCCGGACGCGAGCGCGGGCCGCGACGACCTGCGGGCCTGCCTGGAGCGGCTGAGGTCGGGCACTTTTGGTGGGACCCCCGTCGCGGCGCTCGTCGTCGAGAGCGTCGGGCGTGGCGTGCGCCTTCACGGCAGGCCCCACGTCGATGCCCGCGCGATGCGCCGAGCGCTCGGGGACGTGCCGTTCGTCGGCGTGCGCACGAGCCAGGAGATCGTGCGCGTTGGTTCGCGGCTGCGCGTCGCGAGCCACACGATGGTCGTCGCGCTGCTCTACGCGCCGAGCTGAGCGGTTACAGCGGTGGGCGGCGACCCACCGCGGGGCGTCCTCGGCAATCGAGCGCCAGTCGAGCCGGTGCGAACGATCAGCGCTGGGGAGCGCTCAGCCCGCGGCTGAGGAAACGCATGATGCGACCCTCGAGGGCGCGGGCCACGGCGGCGTCCGCCACCATGTGGGTGGAGCCGGCAAGCACCACCAGCTCGTGATCCTTGCCGGCGCGCATCAGGGCGTCGTGCATCTTCAGCGCGTGCACGAAGTAGACGTTGTCGTCGCTCGTGCCGTGGATGATCATGAGCGGCCGCGAGAGGTTCGCTGCGTAGGTCAGCACGTTGGAGGCGCGGTAGCCTTCCGGGTTGGCTTGCGGACGATCGAGGAAGCGCTCGGTGTAGTGCGTGTCGTAGTCCTCCCAGGCGCAGACGGGCGCGCCGGCGACGGCGACGGCGAAGATGTCCGGCCGCCGCATGACCGCCATCGCCGAGAAGTAGCCGCCGAAGCTCCACCCGTAGACGCCGACCCGGTCGAGGTCCATCTCGTCGAAGCGCTCGCCGAGGGCCTGGAGCCCTTCGATCTGGTCGGCGAGGGGGATGTCGATCAAGTTGCCGCGGATGGCGCGCTCCCACGCCCGCCCGCGCCCAGGGGTGCCGCGCCCGTCGAGGCTCACGACGATGTAGCCGTGGTCGGCCTGCCACTGCTCGCGGAGCTGAAGCAGCCGCCCCTTGCGTACCCGGGTGTGCCCTGGGCCGGCGTAGACCGAAAGGAGCACGGGGTAGCGTCGCCCCGGCTCGAAGTTTCGCGGCCGCACGACCACCGCGTTGTAGCCACGGGAACCCACCTGCAGATGCTCGACGTTCGGGACGAAGGGAGGGCGCTCGGCGACGCTCCGAAGCTCGCCCACCACCGCGTCGCCGCGGCGTACCTCCCAGCGCGGCCCGTGGTCGATCGTGTGCGAGACGTGGACCCAGACGTCGTCGCGTTCACCGAAGATCGCGTCGTGTTGCCCGGCGCCCTCGCTCCGTTTCTGGGGTGGGCCCTCGAAAGGTACGCGCCACACATGAGCTTCCGTCGCGTCGCTGGAGGCCCGCACCCAGATCGCTGCGCCGCTCTGTTCGACGTGCAGCAGCTCTCGGTAGCCCAGGCTAGGCTCGGTCAGCGCTCGGGCGCCGTCGTCTTCGCGGAGCTCGATCTGCCAGGCCCCGCCGCGCTCCGTGCTCCAGAGCCACCGCTCGCCGAGGCGGCGGGGCACGCTCTGGTCGAGGTTGAGCCAGGCCTCGTCGGTCTCCTCGTGGAGCGTCCGGGTCTTGGCGGAGCTCACGTCCACTTCGAGCACCACGGCGCGGTCCTGCCGCCGGCTCTGCACCACGAGCAGGGGCGCGCCTTCGCTCCAGTGCACCGTCGCCAGATAGGGCAGCGCGTTCCGGTCCCACCGCACCCAGCGCGTCTCGCCGCTGTCGACCGCCAGCAGGCCGAGGCGCACGTCCGCGTTGGGGCCGCCCGCTCGCGGGTAGCGGGCGCCGCGCGGAGGGTCGCTGGGCTCGATCGGATTGCTCGCGTACCAGACCGGTAGCTCGGCGAGGTCCGTGCGCTGGTAGAGGAGCTGGGTGGAGTCCGGTGACCACCAGAAGCCCCGGTAGCGGCTCATCTCTTCTTGGGCCGCGAACTCGGCCAGACCGTTGGTGACCGTCGGCGTCTCGCGGTGCGTGACACGTCGCTGCGTGCGGCTCGCGATGTCGATCACGTAGAGGTCGCCTTCGCGGACGCAGGCGATCTTGGAGCCGTCCGGCGAGAACCGGGGATCGTTCGCGTAGCCGCCCTCGCTCGGGAGCTCCACGACCTGGCCCGTCGCCCGCTCCACCAGAAAGAGGCGGCCGGAGAGGGGGACGAGGATCCGCGCGCCGTCGTGGCTCAGGCGATAGCTCGTGATGCCCCGGGCGTGCAGCCGCAACCGTTCGCGGAGGGCGCGCTCCTCGGGCGAGAGCTCTTCGGCGGCGCCCCCGAGGACCTGTTCGGCGGTGAGCACGACCCGCTCCTGGCCGCTCTCCAGATCGAAGGCGTAGAGATCCCGGGAGGGGTCCCGGGGCCCCGAGCGCAAGAAGAGCACCTCGCTTCCATCGGGCGTGATGCGGATGGCGCTCGGTTGTCCGAGGCGGAAGCCTCCGGTTCGTGCGTACTGCTCGAGGAAGGCGGGGTCGGCCAGGGGAGTGGGTCGAGGCATGGTGTCGCTGTGGGAGGGCGGGCCGCCGCAGGCCACCAGGAGGGCGGCCAAGGCGGTGAGGAGGACAAGGCGCCGCATCGCGGGGACCCTAGTGCGCGATCCATCGCGGTGGAAGGGTCGGCCGCCATCCTCGCCTCCGCGGGCTGGCAGCGGCGCCGGTGGGGCAGCCCGGTCCTGCGGGCCGGTCCGTGAGCTGGCGCGGGCGAGCGTCGGGCGGCACCCTCGCTCTGTGACGCTCCACGTTGGGCAGCTCCTCCGCCAATGGGCCTTGCGCGATCCGGAGCGCCTCGCTCTCTGCGGGCGCGTGCGCCGGACCTACGGAGAGCTCGACGAGGGCGCCGCCCGGGCTGCCGGAGCGCTGGAGGCGGCGGGGGTCCGTCCCGGCGATCGGGTCGTCGTGAGCGCCGACAACGGCCCGGCGTTCCTGCGGGCGTGGTTCGGCGCGCTCTACGCGGGGGCGACGGTCGTGCCGGTGCCCGTGACCTCGGCGGCGCCGGAGATCGCCCGCCGTGCCACCCACGCCCGGGCGCGTCTGGCCCTGGTGGACGAGCCGCGGCGTCCGCGGATGGCCGAGGTCGGTCTGCGCACCCTGGACGTGGACGCCCTCGATGGGGAGCGGCGCGACCTGGTCGACTCGCCCAATGGCCTGGCCATGGTGCTCTACACTTCGGGCACCACCGGTTCCCCGAAGGGCGCCGCGATCACCCACGGCTCGCTCTTCGCGCACACCGCCGCGCTCGTCGCGCACACCCTGCGCCTGAGCGCCGACGACGTCGTTCTGGGGGCCCTGCCGCTGACTCATAGCTTCGGCATCCGGATGGCGGTGCTCGCGCCCTTCTTCGCCGGGGCCCGCGTCGCGCTCCCGCCCGCCGGGCGTTTCGACGCGGCGGCTTCCCTCGCCACCTGCCGGGAGGAAGGGGTCAGCTGGCTGCCGGCGGTCCCGACCATGTTCGACGCCTGGGCCGAGGTCGCCGGCGCGCCTCTGCCGGCGCTCCGCTGGTGCCTGAGCGCCGGCGCCGCGCTCCCCGCGCCGGTGCGGGAGCGCGCTCGCGCTCGCCTTGGGGCCGAGATCCGTGAGGGCTATGGTTTGACGGAGGCGACCTTCACCGCCATCGACGCGCCGCCACACCCGCCGCGACCGGGCTGTGTGGGGCCGCCGGTGTGGGGGGTGGAGGTTCGTCTACGACGCCGCGACGGGCGCCTGGCCGCGCCCGGCGAGGTCGGCGAGATCGAGATCCGTGGAACCAACCTCATGGCCGGTTACCTGGACGACGCGGAGGCGACGCGTGCGGTCATGCCGGACGGCTGGTTGCGCAGCGGCGACCTCGGCCGCCTCGACGACGAGGGCGTGCTCACGATCGTCGACCGGCTCAAGGACCTCATCGTCCGAGGCGGGCACAACGTCGTCCCCACCGAGGTGGAGGAGGTGCTGGCGTCTCATCCGGCGGTGCGCTCCGTTGCCGTCGTGGGGCGGCCCGACGCCCGCTACGGCGAAGAGATCGTCGCCGTGTTGGTCCTGCGCGAGGGAGCCGTCTTCGAGCCTGGCGAGCTCGATCGGTGGGTGCGTGCTCGGCTCTCGGCCACGAAGGTGCCTCGGGAGCTTGCGGTCGTCGAGGCGCTGCCCCTGGGCCCGAGCCGCAAGGTCCTGCGACGGGAGCTGCGGGCCCGCTTGCGCGATGGACGCTTGCGGGCTCAGCGGCTTCGCGCCCCTTCCGAGTCCTTCTGATACGGTTCGCGCCATGATCCGCGCCCGCGCAGTCGTCATCACCGAGCCCGGCGGACCCGAGGTGCTCGCGATCGAGGAGCGGGAGGTTCGCGACCCGGGGCCTGGCGAGGTCCTCGTCGCCGTGGCCGCCGCGGGTCTCAACCGCGCCGACACTCTTCAGCGTCGAGGCCTCTACCCGGCGCCTCAGGGGGTCCCCAGCGACGTGCCCGGGTTGGAGCTGGCCGGGACCGTCGCCCGCGTCGGGCCTGGGGTTCGACTCTTCTCCGAGGGGGACCTCGTCATGGCCATCACCGCGGGGGGCGGGATGTGCACCCACGCGGTGCTGCACGAGCGGGAGCTCATCCGCGTCCCCAAGGGCGTCCCGCTCGTCGCCGCGGCGGCCCTCCCCGAGGTCTTCCTGACCGCTTTCGACGCGCTCTTCCTCCAGGCGCAGCTGCGGCTCGGCGAGGTCGCGCTGGTCCACGCCGTCGCCAGCGGTGTCGGCACCGCCGCGCTGCAGCTCAACGGGGTCGCCGGCGTCACGACCGTCGGCACTTCGCGTTCGTCCGAGAAGCTCGAGCGGTGCCGGGAGCTCGGCCTCGAGCACCCGGTGCTGACCCGCGACGGATTCGAGGCCCAGGACGTGCTCGGGGACTTTCCTGGCGGCGTCGACGTCGTTCTGGACACCGTCGGCGCGAAGTACCTTGCGTCCAACCTTGCGGTCCTTGCGCCGCTGGGGCGCGTGGTGACCATCGGCCTCGTGGGAGGCCTCCGAGCCGAGCTGGACCTCGGCCGGATGCTCCGCAAGCGGGCGCGTTGGTTCGGTTCGGTTCTACGAGCCCGTCCGCTCGAGGAGAAGGCTGCCCTCGCGCGCCGCTTCGAGGCCGAGATCGTGCCGCTCTTCGAGGACGGCCGCTTGAGGCCGGTGATCGACGAGGTCTTGCCGATGGAGTCGGTGGGCGAGGCGCATCGGCGGATGGAGGCGAACGAGACCTTCGGCAAGTTGGTGCTGCGCTGGTAACGGACCGAGCCGCCGCGCGTCGATGGGCCATGGGTGCTTCGTTTTCTCGGGCTTCCCGCCACCCGTGTCGCGTCGCGCGTCGCGACGCCTTTGACGTCGGAGCTCTCCGGTGAGCAACGGGGTTCGACCCAGCGCTCTCGGCTGGCGTCCGCGTACCGCCGGCCGCATGCTTTGCGTGGCGCCGATGCGATCCGAGCCCCGGCAATACAAGGCCCTCGAGGAGGCGATCGACGCGATCGTCGAGAGCTACGAGACCCCGGTCCCGATCAACGATCTGCAGAGCGCGGCGCTCCCCAACCAGCGGCGGATCATCGAGGCGCTCCACGAGCTCGAGCCGGTGCTCTACATGGGCTTCTACGCGACCCGGGCGCTCAGCCGCGACAACCTACGGCACGGTCTGGCCGAGCACCTTTACCGAGCCCACGACCTCCTCGTCGAACAGATCGAGCGCGCCCTGGGTTACGCCGGGTGGCACGGGCTGCGGCAGACGCCTCCTCCCCCGGGATCCGGCGAAGACCTGGTCCTCGCGCTCTTTCGGAAGATCCCGGAGCTGCGCCGCAAGCTGAACCTCGATGTGCTCGCGGCCTTCGAGGGGGACCCGGGCGCGGAGAGCATCGAAGAGATCGTCTTTTCGTATCCCTCCATCGCCGCGATCACTGCTTACCGCGTCGCTCACGAGCTCTGGCGGCTGCGCATCCCGATGATTCCGCGGATCCTCACCGAGTACGCCCACGGCACGACGGGGATCGACATCCACCCCGGCGCCACCATCGGGCAGAGCTTCTTCATCGACCACGGGACCGGTGTCGTCATCGGGGAGACGGCGGTCATCGGCGATCGCGTCAAGCTCTACCAGGGCGTCACCCTCGGTGCCCTCTCGGTGCCCCATCGCTCGGTCGCGACCAAGCGCCACCCGACCCTCGAAGACGAGGTCACGGTCTACGCCGGCGCGTCGATCCTCGGCGGGGACACCGTCATCGGTCGCGGCTCGGTCATTGGCGGCAACGTCTGGCTCGTGCAGAGCGTGCCGCCGGGTTCGAAGGTCTTCGGTCGGTCCAAGCGCGACGGGGTCGTCGCCGAGGGAGCGGGCGCCTGAGGGTCGGGCCGCGGCGGCCGCAGCTCGGGCGGGAGAGAGCGCGCTGACCGGCGTGAGCTGAGCGCATCGCCTTCGCCGCGCGTTCCCTGGCCTTCCACCGAACGGAGCGCCCTTCAGGGGGCCTCTTCGGCGAGCCGGCGGCGCACGTAGTTGGGCAGGGCGAAGGCAGCCTGGTGGATTTCCGGGTTGTAGTAGCGGCAGCCCTCGCTGAGGGTGGCCGCCCGCGTCTCGTCGATCGCGCGGAAGTCCACCCGGTCGCTGCAGTGGGTCCAGCTCCAGATGCCCGAGGCGTAGAGGGGCACGGGGCCGAAGTAGGGATGGACGTTCTTCCAGAGGGACCGGAGCTTGCGTTGGGTCTCGAAGAAGACGTCCGCCAGAAGCATCGGCGTCTCGCTCTGCATCGCGAAGACCCCGCCTTCGGCGAGCATTCGCTTGCAGCCCTGGAAGAACTCCGCGCCGAAGAGTACCTCGCCGGGACCGATCGGATCGGTGCCGTCGAGCAGGATCACATCGTACTTCGGCTCGGTGCTGTTCTTGACGTAGTCGATGCCGTCGGCGAAGCGGACGTCGAGGCGCGGGTCGTCCCAGGCGGTGCCGATCGTCGGGAGGTGCTCGCGGCTCGCCTGCACCACGAGCTCGTCGATCTCGATCATCACGCAGGCCTGCACACCCTCGTGGCGGAGCACCTCGCGGACGGTGCCCCCGTCGCCTCCGCCGATGACGAGGACCCGCTTGGGATCCGGGTGGGTCAGCATCGCGGGGTGGACGAGCATTTCGTGGTAGATGAACTCGTCGCCTTCGCTCGTCATGAACACGCCGTCGATGGCCAGGGCGCGCCCGTACTCGACCGTCTCGAAGACGTCGACCTTCTGGAATTTCGACTGCCCGGAATAGAGGGTTCGGGTCACCGCAAGGGAGAGGCGGGTGCCCTTGAATTGCTCTTCGTACCAGAGTCCCATTCGAACTTCCTTTCGCCCGTCGTTCCGCCGGTGTGGGTGCCCGGCATAGCACACGGGCTTCCGTCCGCACCGTGCCGGAGCCTCGACACGGCCGGAGCGTGCCGCGACCGCTCGCTCCCAGCCAGTTCGTCTTCCGGTGCCTTGGGCCGCCTTGCGTGGGGCCTGCCTCGTGCGTCACGCTCCCCCGGTGGCTGCGGAGCCCTCGTACGACGCGATCCTGCTCGTTGCCTTCGGTGGACCGGACAAGCGGGAGGACGTGATGCCCTTCCTCGAGAACGTCGTCCGCGGCAAGAACGTGCCCAAGGCGAGGCTCCTCGAGGTCGCCGAGCACTACTACGCCTTCGACGGCAAGAGCCCGATCAACGGGCAGAACCGGGCGCTCGTCGAGGCCCTGCGCGCAGAGCTCGACGCCCACGACGTCCACTTACCGGTCTACTGGGGCAACCGGAACTGGCACCCTCTGCTCGCGGACACCTTGTCGGAGATGAAGGCGCAGGGGGTTGGCCGGGCCCTGGCGATCGTTACCTCCGCTTACAGCAGCTACTCGAGCTGCCGCCAGTACCTCGAGGACATCGAGGCGGCGCGCCAGGCCGTGGGCGAGGGCGCTCCAGTCGTCGACAAGGTCCGCGTCTTCTTCAACCACCCTCTATGGATCGAGGCGTGGGTGGAGCGTGTCCGGGAGGCGATCGCGAAGCTGCCGGAAGCGCGGCGCGACACCGTGCGTCTCGCGTTCACCGCCCACTCCCTGCCTCTGAGCATGGCGGAGCACTGCGGCTACACCGAGCAACTCGAAGAGACCTGCCGGCTCGTCGCCGGCGAGCTCGGCCGTCAAGACTGGCAGCTCGTGTACCAGAGCCGGAGCGGCCCCGACCAGGTGCCGTGGCTGGGCCCGGACATCGGCCAGCATCTGCAGGCCCTCAGCGCGATCGGGATCGAGGACCTCGTGGTGATCCCGATCGGGTTCGCGAGTGATCACATGGAGGTGGTCTTCGATCTCGACACGGAGCTCATGGCCATGGCGGAGGGGCTCGGCATGAACGTCGTGCGGGCGGCGACCGTGGGGACCCATCCGAGCTTCGTGGCGATGCTGCGGGAGCTCGTGGAAGAGCGCCTGGGGACCCGCGACCGCCGCCGGGCCCTCGGCTCCATGGGCCCGGCCCACGACGAGTGCCTTCCCGACTGCTGCCTCTACCCGGCGCGCCGCAAGCGCGTCGACACGCCCACCTCGATCGTCACCGAGGGCGACCCAATGAAGGACACCGTCCCCGACCCTTGACCCCCGGCGGGTGCAACCGACCGGCCAACGACGATCCTCATGAACGACCCCCGAACACTGATCTGCGAGCTCTGCCGCCAGTTCTACGCCCAAGGGTGGGTGTCGGGCACCGGCGGCGGCATCTCCATCAAGGACGGCGACCGCGTCTACATGGCGCCGAGCGGTGTCCAGAAGGAGCGCCTGCGGCCCGAGGACCTCTTCGAACTGGACGAGGACGGAACCGTGCGGCGGGCGCCCGCCCAAGGCGCGAAGCTCAGCGCCTGCGCGCCTCTCTTCTTCAACGCCTTTCGGCTGCGGGGCGCGGGCGCCGTTCTGCACAGTCACTCGCTCAACGCGATGCTCGCGACGCTCGTCTTCGACGACGCGGTCCGCATCACGCACCTGGAGATGATCAAGGGCATCCGCGGTCACGGGTACCACGACGAG
>JALVDI010000215.1 GCA_027009115.1 Polyangiaceae bacterium
GTCCATGGAAACCCCCGCGCGGCCACGCCGCGATTTGACGAACGCTTAGCTAGCAGCAAACCGGCAGAAATCTAGTAAAACCACGAACCCACATCTTACACCTGAATGTCAGGGATTGACGCGCACCCCAAAGATGTTACGCAATGCGTCATAGGCTTGCTTCGTGTGAATTAGTAAACGCCCGAGGGAGAGCAGAATGTGTGCGAGGGAGCGCGACCGGCCCTGGATCATGCGCACCTACGCGGGCCACAGCACCGCGCAGGCCAGCAACGCGCTGTATCGGACCAACCTCGCGAAGGGTCAGACGGGCCTGAGCGTCGCCTTCGATCTGCCCACGCAGACCGGCTACGACCCCGACCATCCCCTCGCCCGCGGGGAAGTGGGCAAGGTCGGCGTGCCCGTCGCGCACCTCGGCGACATGCGGACGCTGCTGCACGAGCTGCCCCTGGACCGCATGAACACTTCGATGACGATCAACGCGACGGCGCCCTGGCTCCTGGGGCTCTACGTCGCCCTCGCCGAAGAACGAGGCATCGACCCGAACCTGCTCCGCGGCACCGTCCAGAACGACGTGGTCAAGGAGTACCTCAGCCGCGGCACGTATGTTTTCCCGCCGGCGCCATCGCTGCGGCTGACGACCGACGTCATCGCCTTCACCGTCGAGCACGTCCCGCGCTTCAACCCGATCAACATCTGCAGCTACCATCTCCAAGAGGCGGGGGCGACGCCCACGCAAGAGCTCGCCTACGCGCTCGCGACGGCCATCGCCGTCCTCGACGCCACGCGGCCGAAGGTCCCCGAGGAACGCTTCGCCCAAGTCGTCGGCCGCATCTCCTTCTTCGTCAACGCGGGCATCCGCTTCGTCGAGGAGCTCTGCAAGATGCGCGCGTTCGTCGATCTATGGGATCGAATCTGCCGCGAGCGTTACGGGGTCACCGACCCGAAGCTCCGACGCTTCCGCTACGGCGTGCAGGTCAACTCGCTGGGGCTGACGGAGCAGCAACCCGAGAACAACATCGTGCGCATCGTCCTCGAGATGCTCGCCGTGACGCTCAGCAAAGACGCTCGGGCGCGTGCGATTCAGCTCCCGGCCTGGAACGAGGCGCTCGGTCTGCCGCGCCCTTGGGACCAGCAGTGGTCGCTGCGGGCTCAGCAGATCTTGGCGTTCGAAACGGACCTGCTCGAGTACCCGGACCTCTTCACGGGAAGCGCAGTCGTCGAGGCGCAGACCCAGAGGCTCGCAGACGCCGCCTGGGCCGAAGTCGAAGAGGTGCTCTCGCGCGGCGGCGCCATCGCGGCCGTGGAGAGCGGCTACATCAAGGAGCGCTTGGTCGCCTCGAACGCCGAGCGACTGCGGCGCATCGAGACCGGCGAGCAGCTCGTCGTGGGTGTCAACGCCTTCGAGGCGAGCGAACCGTGCCCGCTCGTGGAGGACCTCGACGAAGCCGTGCTCACCGTCGACCCGGCCGCGGAAGAGGCTCAGGTCGAGGCGCTCCAGCGCTGGCGCGAGGGACGTGACCAGGCCGCCGTCGAACGCGCGCTCGATGCCTTGCGGGAGGCCGCGCGCCGGGACGCGAACATCATGCCGCCCACCGTCGCGGCGGCGCACGCCGGCGTCACGACCGGCGAATGGGCCGACGCCCTGCGCGAAGTATTCGGCGAGTATCGCGCCCCCACGGGGATCGGAGGAGGAGCCGTGAACGCATCGGAGCGCCTGCATGAGCCCGAGCAGTTGCGCCGCGCCGTCAACGCGCTGACCGCACAGCTCGGGCGGCGGCCCAGGCTCCTGGTGGGCAAGCCCGGCCTGGACGGTCACAGCAACGGCGCCGAACAGATCGCGATCAAGGCGCGCGAGGTCGGCTTCGACGTCGTCTACGAGGGCATCCGGCTCACGCCCGCGCAGATCGTCGGCGCGGCCCTCGAAGAAGGCGTGCACCTCGTCGGCCTCAGCGTGCTGTCCGGCTCGCACATGGCGCTCGTCCCGGAGGTGCTCGACGGCCTCCGCGCGGCGGGTGTCGAGATCCCCGTGGTCGTCGGAGGCATCATCCCCGAGGCCGACGCCAAAGCGCTGCGCGAGCGTGGCGTCGCCCGCGTCTACACGCCGAAGGACTTCCAACTCGACCGCATCATGGCCGACCTCGTCGCGCTGCTCCAGGAGCGCCATGGGTGATCTCGCTGCTGCGGTGCGAGCCGGCGAAAAGACCGCCGTCGCGCGCGCCCTCAACCTCGTGGAGGATCAGCGCCCTCGGGCACGGGCGGCCGTCGCCGAGCTCCTCGTCGCGCTCCGTGGCGCCGGCGGACACCGCGTGGGACTGACCGGGCCGCCAGGGGTCGGCAAGAGCACGCTGGCGGCGGCCCTGGCCCGAGCCCTCCGCGACAGTCGCCGCACGGTCGGTGTCCTCGCCATCGACCCATCGAGCGCGCGCTCCGGCGGGAGCCTCCTGGGCGATCGCGCCCGCATGGGCTTCGACCCCGCCGACGAGGGCCTCTTCGTGCGCTCCCTCGCGACCGGCGGCGACCGGGGAGGGCTGAGCAGCGCCGCGCTGGCGGCCGTGGACGTGCTCGCGGCCGCTTACGAGGTGGTCCTCGTCGAGACGACGGGCGTCGGTCAATCGGAGACCGACGTCCGACTCGTCACGGACACCGTCGCGCTCGTCGTCCAGCCGGGTGGCGGGGACGTGCTGCAGTTCTTGAAGGCCGGCGTGATGGAGATCCCTGACGTGATCGTGGTCAACAAGGCCGACCACGAGGCCCTCGCCCAGCGCACGGCGGCAGAGCTGCAGGGCGCCCTACAGACCATGGTGGCCGTCGGCGCAGGCGAAGCCCTCCCGCTCGTCCGGGCGAGCGCCACGACCGGCGAAGGAGTCGCCGAGCTGCTCGAAGCCCTCGACGCCCATCGATCGGCCATCGCCGCCGAGCTCGGTGCCCGCCGCCACGCCGGCGAGGTCGCCTGGACGCTTCGACTCTTCCGCCGCCTGCACGGCGACCACGGCGTGCGCGTCCTCGGCGGCGAGGAGGCGCTCCGACGATGGGCCGACGAGGCCTTGGCTCACGCGGCCCCGCCGCGAGCCTGCGAGACGCTCAGCGAGCGCTACCTGGCGACCCTCTGCCCGGACGCGGGGCCTTCCCACGGACCGGGCCCCGCTCCCCTGCCCCCGCACGACGACACGGAGACGAGCACACCATGACCGAGCCCACGGAAGCCACCCACGAGCCGACCCTCGTTCCCCTCGGCGAGCTGCCCCCGCTCGGCGTCGTCCCGCGGCGGATGCACGCCTGGGTGATCCGCCCCGAGCGCTTCGGCCCACCGCTTCAGTCGTTCCAACCCGAAGAGATCCCGGTCTGGGACATCGGCCCCGACGAGGTGCTCGTGCAGGTCATGGCCGCGGGCGTGAACTACAACGGGGTCTGGGCCGGCCTCGGTGAGCCCGTCAATATCCTGAAGGTCCACGGCCTCGACTACCATGTGGCGGGCAGCGACGCCTCGGGCGTCGTGTGGGCCGTCGGAAACGCCGTGCGCGACTGGAAGGTCGGCGACGAGGTGGTGCTGCACTGCAACCACCTCCTCGAACCGGGCGTCTCGGATCTGCAAACCATCTGGGGATACGAGACGCCGGACGGCGCCTTCGCCCAGTTCACACGCGTGCAGGCACAGCAACTCCTGCCGAAGCCGCGCGAGCTCACCTGGGAAGAAGCCGCCAGCTATGGGCTCACCTACTTCACGGCGCACCGCATGCTGATCGACCGCGCCCAAATCGAACCCGGCGAGGATGTGCTGATCTGGGGCGGCGCCGGCGGGCTCGGAGTCTTCGCCATCCAGCTCTGCGGCGTCGCCGGCGCGCGCGCGATCGCGGTCGTGTCGAGCGAGGAAAAGGCCCAGCTCGCCCTGTCGCTCGGCGCCCACGGCACGATCAACCGGCGCGACTTCCCGGATCTGCAGTACCGGCCACCGGAGACACCGGAGCAAGCCAAGAAGCGCTTCGCGGCCACCAAAGCCTTCGGCAAGCGGATCTGGGAGATCCTCGGGGAGCGCAAGAGCGTGGAGGTGGTCTTCGAGCACGTCGGGCAGGCGACCTTTCCGGCGAGCGTGTGGCTCGCGGCCAAGCACGGGCGCATTGTGATCTGCGGCGCCACGACGGGCTACGAGCTCACCTTCGATGTCCGGCACCTTTGGATGCAGCAGAAGCGCATCCTCGGCTCGCACTTCGCCGACGCCGACAGCGCACGCCGCGCCAACCGCCTGGTGGAGCGCGGCCTCGTCAAGCCCGTCCTGACCAAGCTCTTCACATGGGAGCAGATCCCCCTGGCGCATCAGCAGATGTACGAGAACAAGCTGCACGGCACCGTGAGCTGCCTGGTCGGAGCGCCCCGCCCTGGACTCAAGCACCTCGACGAGACGCTGGCGGCGATGAACGAATGACGCGGCCCCTACCCTCCGGAGACCCCGAATGGACACCTTGAACGAAGCGGTCGACGCCCTCGACGCCCTCTCCGAACGCGCGCTGACCAAGATGCGCGCTCGCTTCGTCGTCGACGGCAAGGCCGGCGCCAAAGAGCTCGAGCGGCAGCAGCTTCGAGCCCATGGCCTGGCCTACCTACACACCGAGACGATGGCCTGCCGACAGCTCGCGGCCTGGGCCGAGCGCGGCGGCGGCGAGCTCGAAGGGCGCATCGCGGCCGCCTACGTCGCCGAGCTCGCCCGCCAGCTCCGGGGCGGCATCTCCCTCGGCCCCCTCGAGACCGTCGGCATGGAGGAGCTCGACCTCGGCGCCGACGATCTGGCCGCGACGATCCTCCGCCCGGAGGTCGTCGCCTTCGCCCAAGAGCACGCCGACGCGGACGCTTACATCCGCATCGCGCGACAGGCCGAGACGAGCGGCTTCGGCGACTGGGGCCTGAGCGACGACACCCTCGACGACGTACGCCACGAGTTTGCCAAGTTCGTCGACAAGGAGGTCGTCCCCCGAGCGCAGGAGATCCACCGCCGAGACATCCTCATCCCGATGGAGCTCATCGATCGGATGAGCGAGCTCGGCGTCTTCGGGCTCACCATCCCCGAAACCTACGGCGGCCTGGGTATGAGCAAGGTGGCCATGTGCGTGGTCACCGAAGAGCTCAGCCGTGGCTACATCGGCGTCGGTTCCCTTGGAACCCGCGCGGAGATCGCCGCCGAGCTCATTCTCGGGGGCGGAACCGAAGCGCAGAGGTCCCGCTGGCTGCCGAAGATCGCGAGCGGCGAGGTGCTGCCCACGGCGGTCTTCACGGAACCGAACTTCGGCAGCGACCTGGCGCACCTGGCGACCCGCGCCGAGCGGCAGCCGGACGGAAGCTATCTGGTCTACGGCAACAAGACGTGGATCACCCACGGCGCGCGGGCCGATCTGATGACGCTGCTGGCGCGCACGAGCCCCAGCGAGCCCGGCTACAAGGGGCTGAGCATGTTCCTGGCGCCCAAGACGCGCCGCGATCCGGCGCCGGGCGAACGCGAATTCGTGGACCCAGGGCTGACCGGCACGGAGATCAAGGTCCTCGGCTACCGCGGCATGAAGGAGTACGAGCTGAGCTTCGACGGGTTTCGCGTGCCGCCCGATGCGCTCCTCGGCGGCGTGGAAGGCGCCGGGTTCAAGCAGCTCATGCGCACCTTCGAGAGCGCACGCATCCAAACCGCCGCTCGAGGTGTGGGGCTCGCGCAGGCCGCGCTGGACGACGCGATGCGGTACGCTCAGGAGCGCGTCCAATTTGGGCGACCGATCGTGGAGTTCCCGCGGGTGGCGCGGAAACTAGGCCGCATGATCGTCCAGACGATGGCGGCTCGGCAGCTGGCCTTCTTCGCCGCGCGCCAGAAGGACTCGGGCAAGCGCTGCGACCTCGAAGCGGGGATGGCCAAGCTCCTGGCGACGCGCACGGCGTGGGAAGCGGCGGACGCGAACGTCCAGATCCACGGGGGCAACGGCTACGCCGAGGAGTACGCCGCCTCACGGCTGCTCGTCGACGCGCGGGTGCTGTCGATCTTCGAGGGGGCCAACGAGATCCAGGCCCATGTGATCGCCCGGCGTCTGCTGGCGGGCTGACAAGAAAAAACGCACGGTCCCGAGGCCTGTCCAAATGGGCGAGCTCCGACCACGGAGGTGTCCCGCGGCCCTACCCACCGGGCTCAAAGGCCCGCACCGACCTCCCCCAGGTGGAAAACTCGGGCTTGAAACCAGCCCCGAGCGCACAAGCCCCCGGCGATCGGCTCTAGGCAGCGACGAGCCCCAATGGTATGAGCTTCCCATGCCATCGAACATGCCATCGAAGCTGAAGATCCTCCTCGGGCTCTTGGGTGTGAACATCTTGCTCGGAATCGTCACCGCTGTCACGGGCGGCGGCGGATGGTTCGGGGTCCTCATCAGCGCCGTCATCGCCGGGTTGTTGTTCAAGGGGAGCAACATCGTCCGGATCGTCGTGATGGTCTTTGCCGTCCTCGGGCTCGTTTTCGGAGCCATCGGGATGCTCGGCCTCGGGGCGCTGCTCGCGCTCGGAGCAGGAGAGGCGCTGCTTCCGCTCTTGAGTCTCGTCTGGGGCTTCGTCGTCAACGTCTTCGTCCTCTACGTGCTCACCCGCCCGGAGGTGAAGGCGTACTTCGGCGCGGGCGAGGGATAGCACCTCTCTACCCCTGCACGAGCTCTGCGGTGCACGAGAGCGGGCCTCCATGGCTCGCGCCTCGGCTTCCGTCACGGAGATGCGTCGCTTACGCCACGGGCCTGCGCCCGGCATCGGCGTGGGGTCCCTGGGCGTATCTCCGCTTGCCCCTCAGCCTCGTGCGCGCGGCATCGAGCTCGACCGCGTCCCGGTGCGTCGCATCGGGACCTCAGCCTCGTGCGCGCGGCATCGAGACCCAGTAGTCCAGGTCGAGGACGACGGCGGGGTGGTAGCGCTCGCGTCCATCGTCCTGCTGCGCGCGCAGGGGCACGGGCTCCTTGGACGGGTCGAGGTTCTTGACGGCGACGAGGCGCAACCGCAGCGCACCAAGGTCCTCGCGAAGAGCCACTGCGTCGAGCACCTCGGACCAGGCGTAAAGCGTGTCTCCGGCAAAGGTCGGGTTGGCATGGGCGCCAGCGTTCCACGCGAGCATCCCCAGGGCGTTGGGCAGCCCGTTGAACGACAGCGCCCGCGCCACACTGATGACGTGGCCGCCGTACATCAGCCGTCGCCCGAAGCGGCTGCGCTGCATGACGTGCGCATCGAAGTGGACCTTGGCGGTGTTTTGGTACAGCCGCGTCGCCATCGCATGCTCGCTCTCCTCGATGGTCATCCCGTCGACGTGGTCGATGCGCTCGCCCACGACGTAGTCGTCGAACAAGGCGCCGCCGCCCGCCGGCCACGGTTCCCAGCGCTCGAGCGAAAGCTGCGGCGGCACGACGAGCTCCTCGGCGGCCACCTCCCTGGGCATCGTGGGCACCGAGCGCTCGCCGGTCGGTCCGGAGCGCTTGCGCACCATCACCCAGCGGAAGAACTCGAGGACCGGCTCACCCCGCTGGTTGAGGCCACGGGTATGCACCCAGACCACCCCACTCTTGCCGTTCGAGTTCTCCTTCTTGCCCACGATCTCGGAGACGGACCGCAGCGTGTCGCCAGGGTACACGGGCGCCAAGAACCGCAGTCCCGCGTAGCCGAGGTTGGCCACCGCGTTGAGGGAGATGTCGCCCACGGTCTTGCCGAAGACCACATGGAAGACGAGGAGGTCGTTGACCGTCTCCCGCTCATAGCCCAGCGAGCGCGCATACTCCGCGGAGCAGTGGAGCGGATAGCGATCGCCGGTGAGCGCCAGGTACAGGGACTGGTCGCCTTCGGTGATCGTCCGTGGGACAGGGTGGATCAGCGTCGCACCGATCTCGAAGTCCTCGAAAAAGTTCCCCGGGTTCGTCTTGGTCACGGCCTGCCTCCACCGGCGGCATAGCTCGCCAAAGGCCCCGGGCAAAGACCTCGGCGCTCCTTCACTCCCCAGCGGCAACTTCGGTTCGAGATCGCAGCGTGGTCCGCAAGGACGTTTTCGGCGGGCGAGGGAGATGGCACACTACGAGGTGGTGGTGGTGAAGAAGTGAGCCTGAGCGCCAAGGACCAGCTCCTCGTGATGCTCATCGACGCCGTCAAACGCGGCGACCGCGCCCAGGCTCGTCAGCTCAAAGCCATGGCGACGGCGACGGATGTCCCCGCCGAAGTCGTCGATGGCATCCTGGGTTTGCCCGCCCACGACCCGGAGCGGCGCCTGGCCACAGCCCTCGAGGTGCCGTTGATCGGCGAGATCGACGGGCGCCCCGCGCCGCTCACGCCCGCGGCGCAGCGGGTCCTCGGCGTCGGCTTCGGGGGAACCCTCCAGGCCGCCGTCGCTCAGATCGCGGGGGTCTCGGCGGACGAGCCGGACCTCGCGGCCTTCCTGAGCGACGCCCGCCTGACCGGCGCGGCACAACGAACGTTGGCCCAGGGACGGGTCCGCGCCGTGGCCTGGACGACGCTCGGGGGGCAGCTCCGGGTCGCAGCGGCATGGGCGGGCGGCGACGAAAAACGCGAGATCGAAACGCTCGCCACCGTGAACCACGAGATGGCCAACGGCGTCACGGCCTTGGCGAGCCTCGCCGCGCTGGCCCGCCACCCGAGCACGAGCGCCGACGAGCGCGACGAGCTCCTCGCGCGCATCGAGCGCACCGCGCGCCACACCCTGGACTCCGTTCAGGCGACGCGCCGCGCGATGCGCAGCCACCCGCCCCGCGAACTGCCCCTCATCGACATCGCTCCACAGCTCCATGAGCTGCTCGCGGCGATCGAGCCGACGGCGATCGAGTCCGGCGTCCGGATCGACGCACGGATCGAGGACGAGCTCCACGTCCGGATGCGGGCGGCGGCCGTCCGATCCGTCGCCTGGAACCTGATCAAGAACGCCGTCGAGGCCAGCCCCCGGGGCGGCACCGTCCAGGTGAGCGCACAGCCGCTCGGCGACACCCTCCGCCTCGTCGTCCGCGACGAAGGGGCCGGGATGGACGAAGCGACCCAGCGCCGGGCCTTCGACCCGTTCTTCACGACGAAGCGCGAGGGCTCGGGGCTGGGTCTGCCCCTGGTCAAGCACCTCGTCGAGCGAGCCGGGGGGAAGATCGTCCTCGACAGCCGCCTCGGGGGAGGCACCCGGGTCGTCGTCACCTTGCCTCGCACCGAACCCCTCAGCGGCATCCAGCCCATCAGCGCCGTCCAGACGCGCTCACCGCTCGCGGGGCTGCGGACGCTCGCGGTGGGCCCCGAAGCTCGCTCCATGGCCGAGGCGCTCCGCTCCCGCGGGGCCCTCCTCGAAGACGCCCGCGAGACGATCGCCGGCGGCACGGCCGTGGACTTGGCCCTCGTGGGCGGCGTGCAGGGCACGATGCTGATCCAGGCGCTTCGTCCCCTCGCCGAATGCCTCGTGTGGGTGGGACCGGACGCTCCCAACGAGGAGCGGCTCGATGGACACCTGGTCCAAGCGGACGTCGCGGCGCTGCTTGCCCTTGTCGGCGACCTCTACCCAGAGCGCCTGGCGGTCTGAACGCCGCCCCCTGGCCACCTGCTGGAGAGCCGACAGGCGAGTGTGCTACGACCGGGTGTGCGCAGCCCCCTGGTCCTCGTCGTCGCCGCTTGCCTCGCTTGTGGTGGGACGCGCAGCCCAGCACGGAGCGCGCAAACCCCAGCCAGCCCGCCATCCCCTTCACTTCCACTTCCCAACGAAGCCGACGACACGCCGAGTGAGCAGGCTCCGCCAAATGAGCCGCAGCCTCTGCCGAGTGAGCCGGCTCCACCGACTGCGCCCCCCGGGGACCCGCCGCCGGAGCCACGCCCTCATCTGAGCCTCGGTGGGGCCTTCTCCTGCGCCGTCGACTCCGAGGAAGCCGTCTGGTGTTGGGGGTCCAACCGCTTCGGCCAGCTTGGTGAGCCGAGCATGGAGATGGGTGCCCGGGCGCATCGCCCGACCCCCGCGCGCGTCGAAGGTGTCCGAGCCCGGCGCATCGCCGCCGGCGTATGGCATGTCTGCGCGCTGAAACCGGACGGCGGGGTCGCGTGTTGGGGCCACAACGGATGGGGCCAGCTCGGCGACGGGACCCGCGACGACCGCTCGACACCCGTCGAAGTGCTGGGCGTCCAAGACGTCGTCTCTATCGCGGCGGGGCTCGGGCATAGCTGCGCGCGCACCGCCGACCGGGAGCTCTTCTGCTGGGGCCAGAACGAGCACGGACAGCTCGGCGACGGGAGCGTCGAGGATCGAACGACACCGACCCGCGTCGACCTCGACGAGGTCGTATCCGTCGTCGCCGGGCGCGCCCACACCTGCGCGCTGCGAGCCGATGGGAGCGTCTGGTGCTGGGGCGAGAACCTCGACGGTCAGCTTGGGGACGGCACGCGAAGTGAACCGGCGGGGTACCGACCCACGCCCGCTCGCCTACCGATCGACGGCGCGCTCGAGCTTGCCGCCGGGCCCGGCGCCAGCTGCGCGCGCACAGCGAGAGAAATCCTCTGCTGGGGGCGCAACGACAGCATGCAGCTCGCGGCGGGAGGCGGCGGCCGCGCGGACGCCGCCGTGCTCCACCCGACGCCCACGCGGGACGCGGAAGGCGCTGTTCAGATCGCCCTTGGGAGCCGCTTCTCCTGCATCCGCGACGAGGCCTCGGTACGCTGCCGAGGTCTCAACCACCGGGGCCAGCTGGGCGACGGAAGCCGCCGGCTCCGCCGACGCTGGACGCCGGTCGACGCGTTGATCGCGGACGACCTCGCCGCCGGGGTCGAGCATGCCTGCGTCTTGCGCGCCGGCGAAGTCCTGTGCTGGGGCGACAACCGCGCAGGCCAGCTCGCCGACCCGACGCTCCGCTTCGCGCCCACGCCAACCCCCGCGCTGCGCCTCACTCCCAGCACCGAGACGGTGACTCCCGCAGCGGCAACTCCCGCAGCGGCGCCGTGAACACCGCGAGTCATGGGCCCGTGAGCGCCTTCTCGAGCCGCGTCCTCAGGCGGGGCACACCGTAGACGTCCTCGTAGCCGACCACGCGGTAGCCGCGGCGGACCCACCAACCGCGGTTGTCGGGCTGCTCCGAGCGGGCTTCGGCGCGGGCGACGCGGCAACCGTGGGTGCGGCCGTGCTCTTCGACGAAGCGGACCAACGCCGCACCAACGCCGCGCCCTCGAGAGGCAGGAACGACGGCCAAGCGCGAGAGCTTGACGTCGACCCCCGGTCGCATCGCACAACGCACGCACCCCACGACGCGGCCTCCCTCCTCCAGCACGGCCACACCCCCTCCGACGATCGCCGCGTGCGTGTGCTCGACGGTCTCCCGCAGCGCACTGGAGGGGTTGGGCCAGCGTCGGTACTCCTCGAACGCGGCGAGCATGGCCGCATGCACCGCTGGGGCCTCCTCCGGGCTTGCCCACCGCAGCATCCCGGAAGCATAGCGCGTGACCGGACCGACGCCGGCAGCTACGATGCGCCCGATGGCGAGCGGCAAGCGCGACACTCAACGAGGTTTTGGCGACCCCTACGACACGGTCCCGATCCCGAGCCTGGGACCCCTCCCCGACGTAAGCAGCACAGCCCCCACCTCTCCCGGACCGATCGAGGTCGAGCTCATCCACGAGCAGGGCGGGCCGACGCTGCTGGCGGGCCCCTGGCGCGCCTTCGAGATCTGGACCCAGAACCGCATCTACGGAGTGGACGCCACCATGCGCTGCCGCGAGGTCGTCGAGCGTTCGACCGGCGAACCCGTGAAGACCCACCCGATCTTGGGCCAACGCCTGCTCGGCGGCCAACTCCGGGACTCCGACGGCCGCATCCGCGAGGTTTCACACCCATTGCCGGCCGTCGGCAGCATGGCCGTCTTCGCCGCCGGGCTTGGCAAGCGCCTGCGCGTGTCGGAGACGAGCCGAGTCACACGAGTCGTGGTGCGTCAGCGTGTCGTCGACGTGAATGGGGCGACCCCCCGCTGGGAAGACCTCACCGGCGACGACTGAGCGACGGCTTGGCGATGGGGCGTGACGACCGGCAGGCGCCGAACGATCCTACGCAGCGGCGCCTGAGGGACGCCATCGGCCCTGGGATCCTCTTCGCGGGCGCCGCCGTCGGAGTCTCCCACCTGGTGCAGTCGACGCGGGCCGGAGCAGGCTGGGGGCTGACCCTCGCGCTGTTCGTGCTCGCGGCCAACGCCGTGAAGTACCCCGCGTTTCGCTTCGGCCCACAGTACGCGGCGGCGACCGGCACCTCGATGCTCGAAGGCTACCGGCGGCGGGGCCGCTGGGCGCTCGTGCTCTACGGCGCGGTGACCGTCGCGACCATGTTCACGGTCCAGGCGGCCGTCACCTTCGTCACCGCTGGCTTGGCGCTGCACCTCACGGGTGCGACGACGAACCCGGTCCTTACCTCCGCAGGTCTGATCGCCCTCTGCGGCGCGCTGCTAGCCGTCGGCCACTACGGGTGGCTCGATCGCGTGGTGAAGGCCGCCGTCGCCCTCTTCACGGTGGCGACGCTGCTGGCGACGGCCGCGGCAGCCCGCCGAGTGAGCTGGTCCGGCCCTTGGCTGCCGGATCTGCACCGTTTCACCACCGGCGATCTGCTCTTCTTGGCCGCACTCGTCGGCTGGATGCCGAGCGCCGTGGACGTCTCGATCTGGCAGTCGCTGTGGACCCTCGCGCGCGCCGAAGAAACCGGACACAAGCCCACGGTCCGGGCCTCGATCCTCGACTTCCACGTCGGCTACGTGGGCACCGCCGGGCTCGCCCTCTGCTTCCTCCTGCTCGGCGCCGCCGTCCTTCAAGGCAAGGAGATCCCCGCGGGGCCCGTCGCCTTCGCCGCGACCCTCGTCGACGTCTACGCGCAGACGCTGGGAGCGTGGAGCCGCCCCCTCGTCGCGGCGAGCGCGCTGCTGGTGATGTTCTCCACGACCCTCACGGTCGTCGACGGCTTCCCCCGCGCCCTCTCGGTCCTCGCACGCCGACTCCGTGGCCCGGAGCGCCCAGACGAGCGAGCCGACAGCGACCGCACCTATTGGATCGCCCTCGGCCTCCTCGCCGTCGGCTCGGTCGCGCTCCTCGCTCTGGCCGCACGCTCCCTCCCGGCCCTGGTCGACTTCGCCACGACCGCCTCGTTTCTCACGGCACCGGTCCTCGCCTGGCTCAACGACCGCGCAATCAACGGACCCGAGGTGCCGGCGGAAGGCCGGCCGGCGTCCTGGCTGCGCTGGGCCAGTGCTCTGGGCGTCGTGATCCAGGCGGTCTTCGCCCTCGCTTACCTCTGGCTCCGCTTCGGGAGCGGCGAGGGCTGAGCCCCCGAACCCATGCCCTGGCTCCTCCCCAGCCTCGCCATCGTCGGCGGCTTCGTCGCGCTCCTGTGGGGCGCCGACCGTTTCGTCCTCGGCGCGGCGGTCACGGCCCGCAACCT
>JALVDI010000216.1 GCA_027009115.1 Polyangiaceae bacterium
GATCCACGACATCTCGAGGGTCTGTTCGAACTCCCGCGACAGCTCCGGACCCGCTGCCTTCTGAAGCTCCTGGAGCCGCGCCACGCGCGACTCGAGGCTCGCGCCCTGAAGCTGTTGAACCAAGCCGGACCCTCCTGAAGAGTTGGCATGCGCCAACGGGGCGCGAACTTTACCAAGAAGACACAGCGCCGATCAACACCCCGCGTCAGTGGCCCGCGGCTTCGCCCGAGTCCGGCGAAAGCAAGGCGTCGATGCGCGCGGAGAGGTCAGTTTCGTCTGGCACACCGGATTCCACGTGACGAATCCGTCCGTTGGCGTCGATGAGCACCAGCGTCGGGAGGGTCCGAACGTCGTAGGCCCGCTGAAGGCTCCCGGTCGGGTCCTGGAGGCTTGGAAACGCCGCGGCGAGCGTTCGATGCTGAGCGCGCAGCGCGTCGGGATCGAGGTTCTCGACGTTCACCCCGTAAAACACGACCTGGCTGGGCTCGTAGCGCGCCTGCACGCGGTTGAGGATCGGGATGGAGCGTCGGCACGGGGGGCACCAGCTCGCCCAGAAATCGAGCACGACCACCCGCCCCGCGAGCCGCTGGAGGGAGACCCGGTCGCCGACCCCCTCGCCTGCGACGATGGTGCCCTCGAAAGGAGGCGCCGGTCGAGCGACGCCGCAGGTCGGCAGCACCCCCATCGTCGCGAGGAGCGCGAGGGTCAGCAGCCCCGCGAGCCAGGGGACGAGCTTCCGCAGGTCCTGCATCATCGCCGTCGCACCTCGGCCCACGTTGAGAGCGGCGGGTCGGGGAATCAAGCCGATTGTGGCGGAGCGGGGGGCAAGCGGACGACGAAGCAGGCGCCCCCAAGCTCGGAGCGCTCGTAGGTGATCTCGCCCCGGTGCTCGAGGACGACCTTCTTGACGATCGCCAGGCCGAGGCCCGTCCCGTCGCGCTTGGTCGTGAAGTAGGGGTCGAAGATGCGCCCGCGCTGTTCGTCGGGCACTCCCGGTCCGTCGTCTTCGACCCGCACGACGAGGCCCTCGTCGGAGCAGCGGGCGACCAGGCGGACCTGCGCGGACTGGCGGCCGTGGAGGGCCTGCAAGGCGTTGCGCAGAAGATTGTCGATGCAGCGCTTGAGCATCATCGCGTCGATGAGGACGGGCATGGGCCTGTCCTCGACGTCGAGCACGACCGTGGGACGTTCGAGGTCGTCGTCGCCGAAGACGTCGTCGCAGATGGCCGGGATGGTCCGCTCGATGTCCTCCAAGAAGTCGCGAAAGTCGGCCCGCGAGAGCTTGACCTCCGGCAGCTTCGCGAAAGAGCTGAACTCGCCGACGAGACGGCGAAGGGTCGCGACCTCTTCTTCGATGATGGCGCAGGCGTCCTCGAGCTTGGCCAGGAACTTGGGGTCACCGCCGGCGTAGCTCCGGACCATCTCCTGGGCAGCGAGTTGGATCGGGGTGAGAGGGTTCTTGATCTCGTGAGCGAGGCGCCTGGCGAACTGCTGCCAGGCACCAATGCGCTGGAGATACTCGATGCGGGAGCGCGACTCGCGCAGGTCTCGCACCATCGTGTTGAACGCCACCGTCAGCTCGTGGACTTCGTCCTCGGCACCGGTGGGGACCGCCACGTCGAGGTCGCCGGCGCCGACGCGCCGGGTCGCACGCGCCAGATCGGTGACCCGGCTGGTAACCCGGCGCGAGAGGACGACGCCAAGGATGAGCGCGACCGTGGCGACGAGCGCCAGGAAGGCGATGTAAACCCAGAGGTAGGTGTCCGAGACGAACGCGGATTGCTCGAGGAGCCGCTGGTAGAACGCGGCCTCCTCACCGGCGAGCTGAAGGTCGTCGAAGATGGCCTGCGGGGCCGTCGTCACGACCTCGACGGAGTGCGGCGGGTCGAGGCGACGGGTGAGGATCAAGGGCGGCTGATGGGCCTGGGGACCCAGCCGCTCGGGCCGCCGCCGCTCGACGAGGGAGCGCTCGCCTTCGAGGACACGCACGGCCGCGACGTGGGGGTAGCGATCGAGGAGCTCGTCGAGCTGTCGGCGCAGGTCTCCCCGATCGCGCGCCTGCAGAGCCTGTGCAAGCCGTGCGTGAAACGCGATCGCGTCGGCCGTGCGTTCGGCGTCGTCCCGGAGGACCGCCAGGTGCCGGCGATGAAGCTCGACGCTGCCTTGGAGCTGAGCGTGGATCCGCTCGTTGACGCCCGTTCGATAGGCGTCCCGGACGACGTTTGCGCCGAGGAGCAACGCGCCGGCCAGGGGCGTGAACGCAACGAGGGCGATGGCCGCCAGGATCTTCCGCTCGAAGCGCGAGAGCTTCATCGGCGGGCCCTCGCGGGGACCACGATCGGCTGCGAGCGAAACTCGACGACCCGCTCGGCGGCGCAGATCTCGCGGCGGAGGATGCTGATCACGACGGGACCGATGAGGTTGTCGTCGTTCGCCGAGCGGCGCAGGAGCTGGCGGCACCGCGCGCGGCTGATTGGGTTGAACTCGGCCCGCGCCACGAACACGACTCGCTCCCCTCCGAGGTCGCGGTAGACATCCGCGGAGCCGACGGTGAAGTCCACGAGGGCGAGGCAGCGGTCGAGCACCTCCTGGGCGTCGGACAGGACCCACGAGCGGCGCCCCATTCGGACGAGGTAGGCCCGCGCGAAGACGTCGTAGGTGACGCTGCAGCTCATCCGCCGGCTGGCCAAGGGGCGGCGCGAACCGGCGCGGTAAGCCTGGACCGTGACGGCCAGGCGGTGGCGGGTCCCATCGGCGAGCTCCCGGCGCAGCCGAGGGGTGACCAGATCACGCGCCGAGAACGAGACCTGGGGCGCGCCGCGCGTCCAGCGGACCCCCACACGGCGCAGGGGGAGGTCCCGCTGCGCGAGCGCCGTCGAGGCGACCGTCGAGGTCACGAGCGCAAGCACCACCAACAGCGGCCAAGAGCGGGTCATCAGTCGAAGAGGCTCTCGACATCGACGAGGCCCAGGAGCGTCGAGAAGCCGAGTCGGAAGACGCCGAAGTCGGTGTCGAAACGCAGCCCCAGGTCAAACGTGAGATCGATGGGCAGACGGGAGGCGCCTTCGTAGCCCCTCACACCGACGGCGAGGTCCCGGCCGCTCAGCAGGGAGTAGGCGCCGAGGTTGAAGTAGGCGTTGACGCCGCGCAGGCGACGCTCCCCTCGAAACACGGGGACCTCGTATTGGAGGTCGACGCGGGCGGCGAGGTCCTCGGCCTGCATCACCTCGATGGAGGTGTCCAGCACGTGGCCGCCGCGGCGGTCGAGCTGCATCTCGAGGATCCGCGAGGGGACGAGGTCGGTCATGTCCGAAACCTGGAACTTGAGGAAGAAAGGAGCGTTGCCGAAGATCGCGCCGGCGAAGAAGCTCAGACGGAGGCTGCGGCCGGCGCGGAGCGGGAGCCAGCCCCGGACACGTAGGCGCGTGCGCAGGAAGTCGTAGGAGCTGCCGATGACCGGGTGGCCGAGGTCTGCGTCGAAGCGCACGAGCAAGCCCCGGGAGGTCATCACCGGGTCGTCGCGGCGGTCGTAGCTCACGCCGACGTTGAAGCGCGAGACAAAGCTGACGCCGTGGTGAATCGCGAAGTCGACGGGCGTGGGCGTCGCCGTCGGACCTCCCCGCCGCTCGCTGGCGGCCTCGGGCCCCGCGCGGCGGTCGAGCACGTCGAAGGTGTAGTCGAACTGCAGGCGTGTGGTGCCGCTCAGGTCGTGGCCCGTGCCGAGAGTGAAGCCGCCGCGCCGATAGAAGATGACGGCGTTCTTGGCCTCCGCTTCCTCCTCGCAGCCGGTGACATCTGGCGGACAAGTGAAGGTCACCAGAGGGTCGTGGCCGTAGTACTGGCGGGCCTTGTAGAAAAACGGTGCCAGGCGGAAGCCCCACTGCCGCGGCAAGAGATGGTCGCTCGCGTAGGTGAGGCGGAACCCGTAGGCGCGGCGGGAGGCCAGCAGCGAAAGAGAGAGCTGGGCACCGGTGCCCAAGAGGTTCGTCTCGTTGAGAGTGGCGCCCAGGTAGGGGACGTAGTCGGCGTTGGGGTCCAGGGTGCGGTTGAGGCCCTCGCTGACCCCGAAGGTCAGGCCGGAGACGGTGAGGGTGTTGCGCTCTCGCACGGTGATGACCAGCACGACCCATCCGTGGCGCGAGCCGCGCTCGATGGCGAGGTCGACACGGCTGAACCAGCCGGTGCCACGGAGCCGCCATCGGATCGTCTCGAGGGCGTCCGACTCGGGGTCGAGGACCGCGCCCTCTTCGAAGGGAACGTAGGAGCGGATGACGCGGTCGCTCGTGCGCCGGTTGCCGCGTACCTCGACGCCTTCGAGGAAGTACCGCAGCCGGACGTCCGAGGCGCTGTCGTCGAGGTCTTCGTCGTCCGCGTAGTCGTCCAGAGGCGCCGCTTCGTCGTTCGTCGCGTCCCGGTTGTTCGCCGCGTTCGCGTCCGCGTCGTTCGCCTCGTCGTGCGGCTCGTCGTGCGCTTCGTCGTGCGCTTCGTCGTGCGCTTCGTCGTCCGCGTCGTTCGCCTCGTCCGCGTCGTTCGCCTCTTCGTCGCTCGCTTCGTCGTCGTTCGTCGCGTCCGTGGCTTCGTCGTTCCTGCGTTCGTTCGGGGCCGCATCCACGACCTCGTCGGGAGCCTCGCCCCTCTCGGCACGCTGGGCGACGGCGAGCGTGGCCGCGTGCGCGACGCAGACGCACAGGCACCACGGCAAGACACGACGCACCACGCGGGCAGCCTACCAGCTCGGGTGCGCCGGGCTATTCGAGCGGCGGCAGCAACGCGAGCAACCACAGCGCGGCCAACACCACCGCCATGGCGAGCACGGCCCACCCCAGGGTCGCCGCGGCGCTCTCGGGCGGCGCAGGGCGGGGATCGGGCGCCGCCTTGGGAGGCGGACGGGTCGCAGCGGGCAGATCGGCCTCCTGCGAACGTCCCTTCGCGATATGCCGCGTGCGACTCTTCGGAGCCAGTTTCGCGGCCACATGTGGCCCTCCTAGATAGACGACACGGACGGTTTGGTCTTTCCGCTCCTTGCGCTCCGGCGGAGCGTTCTCGGGAGTCGGTGGCCGGAGGGTCGGGTGCTTGCGCGGCGCCGCCATGGGGGGGAGCGGCGGGCTGGTGCGGGTCGCGGGCCGACGCTCCTCCCGCTCTTTGAGGATCTCCGAGAGGGTGACCTCGACGACCCTCAAGAAATGCTTGCCCGTGCTATCCGCGGGCGGTGGCTCGGGTCGTAGAGTGGGCGCGTTGTCGAAGGCGTCGTCTTCGTCGGTGTCCTTTGCCGCTTCGGGGGTCTGAGCGAGCTCCTCGAGCTCCGCGTCGAAATCCACCGCGCGGGCCATCGACTCGATGCGGAAGGCGCCGCTCTCCCACCCGAAGACCTCGTTGAGCTCGTCGAGGCCGTCGAGACGGATCCCCGTCAGCTCGCCCTTGTCGTAGAGGATCTCCGCGCGCCGAGCCTTGTCCTCGTCCTCGAGCGCCAGCAGGCCCGTCAGCCCCGCCCGTTCGCAGTAGTTCATCAGATCGGCCGGAACATGGACCTCGAGGGAACCTTCCTTGCGTGCCTCGTTCCCACGAGAGACGGGCAGCGGCGGCAACCGCTGGAAGACCTCGAAGCGACCGCCGCGCAGCGCGAGGAGAAGATCGATGGGGTCCTGCCCGTCGTCGCGATCCGGCTGGTCGGCGCTGATCTGGCCGAGGACGAGGCGCACTTCGCCGCGGACCTCGCCGCTCTCGAAGCGGAGCACACCGGTCGTGCGAAAGGCTTCGATTTCGGCGAGCAGACCAACGACACCGTCGTCGGGGATGGCTCCGGCTAGAACGGGTTCGAGCGCCATGAGCCCCAATTGGGCGGGGACGGCGGCCATGTGTCAAACCCTCTCGGAGCGAGGGCCCGGTGCGAAGGCTCGGTGCGAAGGCCCGGTGCGGGCCCGAGGACCCGAGGTCGCCACAGCCGAACGGGAGTGGTACAAGCCCGCCTCAGCCAAGGCGAGGAACGGATGAGTTGGACCAAGATGCTGAGCGACCGGCTCACGAAGCGCGTGGAGGCGGCGGTCTACCGCAGCTTTGCCGACAAGCTCGAAGCGCTCGAGCGGGAGCGAGCCTGGCTGAGGGACAAGATCGTCTTCCTCGAGCGCCAGAACGCTCGCCAGTTCTTCTCGACCACGACCTACGTCGGCCATCATACCGCCTGGACCTGGCTGACCTCGAACCAGCGCATCTTCGTGGACACCCGTGACCTCGGCATCGGCATGCACCTGATGGCCCGCGGCTATTGGGAAAAGTCCACCAACGAAGTCTTCCGGAGCCTCCTCGAACCGACGGATACGGTGGTCGATGTGGGGGCACACTACGGCTATCACACGCTGACCGTCGCGCACCTGGGCGTGCCGAAGGGGCGGGTCGTGGCGGTCGAAGCGAACCCTCGACTGTACGACCTCCTGACGAAGTCCGTCCGCGTCAACCAGCTCCGGAGCCGGGTCGATGTCGTGCATTGCGCCTTTTCGGACCGGGAGGGGGAGATCGTCTTCGTCTGTCCCAACGACGACCCGGCACTCGGTCACGTCCGAGCCCCCGACGAGAGCCTCGACGACGATGGCGAGGCGGTCACCGTGCCCGTTCGTACCCTCGACTCCGTGTGCGAAGGGCTCGACGTCGACTTCATCAAGATCGACGTCGAGGGTCATGAGTCGCAGGTGTTCCGCGGCGGCGAGCGGACCTTGGCTCGGCCGAAGCTCAAGATGCTGATCGAGTACGCGCCGGCCTTCATCGAGAAGCAACAGACGCAGGAGGAGTTCCACGAGCAGCTCCGCGAGCTGGGCTTCCTGCACGTCTACGAGATCAAGGGCACCTCCCTGGAGGCGACGGAGTACGCAGCGCTCCCCACGAACCGCTCCCTGCGCAACCTCGTGCTCACGAAGTCGCCTCTCTGAGGCTCGCCCCGAAAGGGCGTCCCCCGCGGAAGAATTCTCGAGCGCTGCGCCACGCAGGGGCGCGCTCCCGAGCGTGAGGCGCACGGAGAGGCCTTGAAGCGGGCTGCTATGCTGCTCGTGGAGTGCAGCGCGCACGAGGCAACCTGCCCCGACCCTTTGCTTCCAAGCTCATGCGGACACTGATCCTCGGCCAGCCGAACGCCGCCTTCTACGGCTCGATTCGCAACGTCCTCTACCATTTCGGCGACGCCCGCTTCATGGACGAGTCGAAGCTGGACCCGCCGCTCCTCGTCGAATGGATCGCCGAGCACGCCATCGACCGCGTGCTGATGCCGAACCCGTACGGGAACCCGGCTCGGCTCGCCTGCTACCGGGCTCTACAGGAGGCGGGCGTCACGGTCGTCGCCAGCGACCGCGGGGCGCTCCCCGGCTCCTGGTTCTTCGACCGAGGCTTCAACTACGACAGCCCGAGCTATGCGCCAGGGCAGTGGGATCGCCCGCTTTCGGAGGAAGCCCGCGCCCAGACGCGACGATACCTGGGATCGCTTCGGCAATCGACGCGAGCCCTGGAGGCCCAAGGCCCGCGGCGTTCCGGGTCCGAGCTCCGGGCGCGGCTTCGGATCGAGGGAGCCCCGGTACTCTTCGTCCCGCTGCAGCGTCCGAAGGACACGGTCGTGCGCTACTTCTCCGGGGCCGTCTCTTCCCTCAGCGAGCTCGTGGACTGGATCGAGGAGCTCGCCGAGCGCCTCGCCGCCGCCGGCACGCCCTGGAACGTCGTGCTCAAGAAGCACCCGCTGGAGACCGCGCGCCTGCCCGTTCGAGGCTCACGGGTTCGCTACGCCCCGGACACGACCCACGTCCACGATCTGATCGAGGCCAGCGACGCGGTCGTCTGCTTGAACTCGGGCGTCGGCTTGCTTTCGCTTTGCTTCGGCAAGCCCACGGGTTGCTTCGGCGACTCCTTTTACGCGCACCCGGGTCTCGCGAGCTCCCTGCGCTCCGTCGACGACGCGCAGCGCTTCCTCAGCGAACGACCGGCTCCCGACCCGTCGAAGGTCGAACGCTTCGTTCATCACCTGCGAAGCCGGGTGTATTCCTTCGGGAGGTTCGAGACGGAGCTCGTTCGTGAGCCCGACGGTTCGCTCCAGCGAGTCACGCGCCACATCGAATTCGAAGAGCTGCGCATCCTCGGCGAGGAGCTCCCCTGCGGTGGGGATCGCGTCGTCGTCGTCTCTCCGGTGGTCCCCACGGGCATCTACCGAGGCTCCCAGGCTCGCGTCAGCTCGACCCTGCACGCGATGATCGCCAACGGCATGCGGGTGAGCGTCGCGGTGCTCAACACCTCCTTCGCCAACCGAAGCTCGCGCGAGCTGACCCGTGAGATCCGGGAGGAGTTTCCCCAGCTGGAATTCATCGAGGTCCCCCGCCACCCCAAGTTCGACCGCTCCCCGCGTGGACGCCTTCGGCGACTCGGCGCTCGGGTGGCCGACCGCGCGACCCTCGGGCCCCACCGGATCGCCAGCCTCGATAGCTGCCCGCTGTCCTTTCGTCGGTGCGTGGCGGAGCTCTGCGCGAAGATAAAGCCCAAGTTCCTCTTCGTGAACTACGCGAAGCTCGCTCCGGCGCTGCCGTCGGATTTCGATGGGGTTTCGATCCTCGATACCCACGACTATCAGACGCAGTTCTTGGTGGAAGACCAGGAGCGCAACGGCGCGCGGCGCGAGATCAACCGGCGCGTGTTCCAACGAACGGAGCATCGGGCGCTCAAGCGCTTCGATCGCTTGGTCGCGATCAACCCCGACGAGCGCGCGGTCTTCGAGTCCATCGTCGACGCGCCGGTGTTCTTTCTCCCGGCGTTCTCCGAAGAGCACCCCGACCGTAGCAACCAGTTCTGGTCCTTCGACCACGACGCCCTCCTCGTCGCCTCGATGTCGAACTTCAACGTCAAGGGGCTGCTCTGGTTCGTTCGAGAGGTGATGCCCCTGGTTCGCCGCCAACGACCGGACTTCGAGCTCACCGTGGTCGGCAACATCGCCCGCGCTCCGGATCTCCGAGGGAGGGAGCTCGACGGAGTGAGGTGGCTAGGGGTCGTGCCCGATCTCGAGCCCATCTACGAGCAGGCGGCCTGCGTCGTGGCCCCCCTGCTCGGGGGGGCGGGGATGAAGATCAAGGTCGTGGAGGCCCTTGCTTACGGGAAGGCGATCGTCGCGACACCCAAGGCACTGGACGGAATCCGGGCGACGGACGGCGTGCACCTCCGAAGAGCCGCGAGCCCGCGAGAGTTCGCCGACGCGCTGCTGTCGATCCTCTCGTCGGAACAGGAGCGTCGGAAGCTGGAACAGGGGGCGCGGGAGCTTCATCGGCGGGACCACGGCTTCGAAGCAGCCCGAGCGAAGCTCCGCGAGATCTTCGCCCCCTGACAGTCCGTCCCAGCATCGGCCGGAACGGATCGGGCCGCTCACCCCAAAGCGCGCTTCGGATCGATACCGAAGCGCAGGAGATACTTGCGCAGGCGGTCGGCGTCGTTCGTCGACTTCCTCCGCTGACGGCTCTTGTCGAACAGGACACGGCCGGCGGCCGCCAGCGACTCGCTGCGGGCGCAGACCTCGAGGACCCAAGCGAGCTGGTGGCGGTCGAAGAGGTCGAGGGAGGCCAGGTCTTCGGGCGGGAGCAGGCGGCGCAGGCGCTCTTCATTGGCGGGCACGGGCGTCCAGCTCCTCCGCAGCCGGACGATCTCGTCGGCGACCTCCTGTTCGCCGATGCGCCCACCTTTGGCCAGGGTGCTCATGCGCGTGATGGCGGCGCCCAGATCCCGGAAGTTGTTGCGCCAGGCAGTGGTTGGGTGCGTCGCGAAGGCGAGGAAGTGGGCCCGGGCTTCCTTGCTGAAACGGACACGGCGCCCCGTCTCGGCGGCGACTCGCTCCAGCTCGAAGTCGACGTTCGGCTCGATGTCCTCGGGCCGTTCGCGCAAAGCGGGTAGTCGGAAGCTCCACAGGTGGATGCGCGCGAGCAGGTCCTCCCGGAAGCGACCGGCGTCAACGTCCGCGACGAGGTCGCGGTTGGTGCCGGCGATGAGCTGAAAGTCGCTGTCCACGGGGCGCTCGGCGCCCACCGGGGTGAAGCGGCGGTCCTCGATCGCGCTCAAGAGCATGGCTTGTTCGTCGAGGCCGAGCTCGCCGATCTCGTCGAGGAAGAGCACACCCGAATCGGCCCGCGCGAGCAGGCCCTTGCGGTCGGCGATCGCTCCCGTGAAGGCGCCGCGCCGGTGACCGAAGAGGGTCGACATGGCCTGGTCGCCCCGGAGCGTGGCGCAGTTGACCTCGACGAAGACCTCGCTCGCGAGCCCGCACGCTTGCTTGAGGGCGTGGATGCGCCGAGCCAGGCGGGTCTTTCCTGCGCCCGTTGGCCCCGTCAGGAGGATCGGGGCCCGGGAGCTGGTCGCGACCCGTTCGATCTGGGCCATCAGCGCATTGAAAGCCTCGTTGCGGGTGGCGATGCCCGCCTTGAGGGAGCCCGCTCGGGCTCGGCGCTCCTCTTCGAAGCGCTGCGCAATGGAGTCGTAGCGGGAGAGGTCGAGGTCGATGATCTCGTAGCTCGGCCGGCGGCTGGGACCTCGCGGTGGGCCCGTCTGCAGGAGCTGCGCCGGGAAGAAGCGCGTCTCCGTGAGCAGGAACAGGCAGATCTGCGCGACGTGTGTGCCGGTGGTGAGGTGGACGAGATAGCGTTCCTGCTCGGGGTCGAAGGGGTAGCTGCGCGCGAAGTCGTGAAGGGCCCCGTAGACCTGCGGAAAGTCCCAGGCATTGTCGAACGCAAAAGGGTGCAGCCGGACCTTCGTCTCCGGGGAGGCGCGCGTGATGTCTTCGACGAGGACGTCCGCTCGTGACGGGTCGGGACACCACAGCTCGAGCCGATCCACCAGCAGGTCGTCGTGCTCGACGATCGAGTAGGTGGGGCGCCAGCGCTCCCATCGCTTGGGGCCGCGGGGAGCGTCGAGGGTCGTACCAAAGAAGCCGAGCACGACGACCGGCCGCGAGTCCGAAGCGCTCATAACTTAGACTGGGGTCTACAGAAGATATCTCAGCATATACCCCCCTGGACCCGAAGGGGCTCCGGGTTTGGGGCAAGACCAATAATTCCAAGACATTGGAGAACCTCAAGGGACTGGCACGTTCGTCGCTTCAGCGATGGGCGAGGTAGATACGATGAGTTCTTACGAAGTGATGAACACGAGCGCCGGGCTGGTGAAGATGTGGACGCGAGGCGTCCCGGTGGAGGACGCCGCCAAGGAGCAGCTGAGGAACGTCGCGTCGATGCCCTTCATCCACAAGTGGGTGGCCGCCATGCCGGACGTGCACTGGGGGATGGGGGCGACCATCGGCTCGGTGATCCCGACGAAGGCGGCGATCATCCCGGCGGCGGTGGGCGTGGACCTCGGCTGTGGGATGATGGCGGTGCGCACCAGCCTGAGCGCGTCGGACCTGCCGGACAGCCTGCGCGGGGTCCGAAGGGCCATCGAAAAGGCGGTGCCGCACGGTCGCTCGCCGAAGCGCGGAGGCCGCGACAAGGGCGCCTGGGGGAACGTCCCGGACGAGGTCGCCGAGGTCTGGACCTCAGAGCTCGCGGCCGATTTCGAGCGCATCTGCGTCAAGCACCCAAAGGTCGCCAAGAGCAACCACGTCGCGCATCTGGGGACCCTGGGCACGGGCAACCACTTCATCGAAGTCTGCCTCGATGAGTCCGACGCCGTGTGGGTGATGCTGCACTCGGGCTCGCGGGGCGTCGGCAACCGCATCGGGACGTACTTCATCAACCTCGCCAAGGAAGAGATGCGCCGCTGGCACATCGATCTGGTCGATCGGAACCTGGCCTATCTCCCGGAGGGCACGGAGTACTTCGACGACTACGTCGAGGCGGTGGATTGGGCGCAGCGCTTCGCAAGGCTGAACCGTGAGCAGATGATGCGGGCGACGCTGCGCGCGTTGCGCGAGGAGCTGGGCCCCTTCCGGGCCGATTCGCTGGCGGTGAACTGCCACCACAACTACGTGGCCCGCGAGCATCACTACGGCGAAGACGTCTACGTCACGCGCAAGGGAGCGGTCCGCGCGGGGCGCGGGGAGCTGGGCATCATCCCCGGGTCGATGGGGACGCGCTCGTACATCGTGCGCGGCAAGGGCAACGAGGAGAGCTTCTGCTCGTGCTCCCACGGAGCGGGGCGGGCGATGAGCCGCACGGAGGCCAAGAGGCGCTTCCGCGTGGAAGATCACATCAAAGCTACGGAAGGCGTCGAGTGCCGGAAAGATGCCGCCGTCATCGACGAGACGCCCATGGCATACAAGGACATCGAGGCCGTGATGGCCGCGCAGGAAGATCTGGTGGAGGTCGTCCACACGCTTCGCCAGCAGGTCTGCGTGAAGGGTTGAGCGGCAGGTCTGTCTGAGAGAAACCGACGATGACGGAGGTGTGTACGGAGATCCGGGTGCTCGCGCCGGTCGCCGACCCCGGCGCCGAGATGCTGGTGCTCGACGGGAGCGCGGGAGAGGGCGGGGGCCAGATTCTGCGGACGGCGCTGACGCTCTCGACGATCACGGGGCGCCCCTTCGCGGTCGAGAGGGTAAGGGGAGGCCGCGCCAAGCCCGGCCTGCTGCGTCAGCACCTGACCTGCCTGCGGGCGGCGGCCGCCATCTCGAACGCACGCGTCGAGGGTGCCACGCTCGGGTCGCCGCGTTTCGTCTTCCGTCCGCAGGAGGTCCGACCCGGGGAGTTCGAGTTCGATATCGGGAGCGCGGGGTCCGTGAGCCTCGTGCTGCAGACGGTGGCGCTCCCGTTGGCGCGCGCGCGGGGACCGAGCCGGCTTCGGCTCCGCGGCGGCACCCACGCCAAGTGGGCGCCCATCGTGCCCTTCCTCCAGCAGGCCTGGCTCCCTCGGCTCGAGCGGATGGGCGCCTCGATGCGGCTCTCGCTGCTCCGTCCCGGATTCTACCCGGCGGGGGGAGGCGAGGTGCTCCTGGAGGTCTTCCCCACCAGCCAAAAGCTGGCGGCCCTGGAGCTTCCGGAGCGACCGGGCGCACTCTCGCTCCAGGTCTGTGCGGTCGTCTCGAACCTCCGGAGGAGCATCGGGAGGCGCCTATGCGCGGCGGCCGAGGAGGCTCTCGTCGCCGCGGGGCACACGCCCGTGGAAGGACAGGTCCTGACGCCGCCGAGCCCGGGACCGGGGGCAGCCGTCTGGGTGTCGGCCCTCGACCAGGGCGGAGCCCACGTCTTCTCCGCCATCGGTGAGCGTGGCGTCTCGTCGGAAAGAGTGGGTCGCTCCGCGGCGCAGCGCTTTGTCGACTGGCGCCGGACGGACACCTCGGTGGGACCCTTCCTCACCGACCAGCTCTTGCTGCCGATGGCCCTCGCCGGAGCCGGGCGTTTCACCTGCCCTGAGCTCAGCCTCCATGCGTGGACGAACCTCGCGGTCATCGAGGCGTTCCTGGGCCGCCGCCCTCGCGTC
>JALVDI010000217.1 GCA_027009115.1 Polyangiaceae bacterium
GGGCGGCGGAGCGCGCGGGACCGCGCTCCGGGGAGGGGTGGGGGTGGGGCGGCGGCGTCTTTCGGGACCCCTCCGCACCCACCCCCACCCTCCTCAGGAACAGAAGGGTGGGCGTTGTCGCGGCGCAACGCGGCGCAAGAACAGGAGGGTGGGCAGTGTCGCGGCGGGAGGGTGGGCAGTGTCGCGGCGGCGGCGGCGGCGGCGTTGGCGGATACCGTCCGCCGGCGAGGAGCGCCGCCGACCTCCTCGTCCGCTTCCCTCCTTCTCCGTTCCTGCCTGCGTTCGCACCCTGGGTGCCCACCCGGGTTCGGAACGCGGCACGACACCTGCGATGGTAGGCTCTCTCTGCCGCGTTGAATGCGAACGACTGGTTCACATGAGCAAGTTCACACGTATCCTGATGTTCGTTCCCGGCGTCTTCCTGACGACGTGGGGGCTGTCTCGACTCGCGGATGGGAACGATGCCATGAAGCAACTCGTGGCAGGCGCCATCTGGCTCTGCGTCGCCTTCTTCGTCGGGCGGATAACGAGCAGGGTCCTGAAATCTTTTGGGGAGCTGGACAGGGAGCTGGCCGAGCGCAACAACAGACAGCAAGAACTTCTGGCAACGGGCATGCCTGCATCCGCCCGGATCTTGCAGGTCCGGCAGACCGGCGTCGTCATCGGCCGCACCGAGCTCGAGGTGAGGCTCACGTTGCAAGTGGAACACGCGCGGTTGGGAAGCTACCAGGCGGAGACCGAGACTATCGTCCCGATGGTCGCCCTGCCCCGAATCCAACCCGAGCAGACCGTGGAGGTGCGCGTCGATGCGAACGATCCGCGGCAGGTGGCGATCGTCGTCTAAGGCGCTTCTCAAAACACCATCACCGTCAGTCGATCGGTGGACCGGGGGCGACCCATGGCGCGGACGAGCCGAGGGAATGCCATGAACCCTCAGGGTTCTTCAGGTTTTCTCGCTGCGCGGTGCTGTCGCGTGGAGACGGAAGTCGGGATGGCCCGCCCCACAGTTTGCCCGCGAGCGTGCGCCTGCGTGACGACGAGAGGCTCACGTGCACGTCCATGTTGGACGACCGCAAGCACCCAGCTCTGCGAAAAGGCGTGTGGGCGCAACGAGAACGGCCGGTCGGGCAATACCCTAACCGGCCGCAGTCATTGAACCTTTTGGAGCGGGAGACGAGATTCGAACTCGCGACGTCAACCTTGGCAAGGTTGCACTCTACCACTGAGTTACTCCCGCAAGCGGACCGAGGATTTAGGCCAGGCTCGCCACCTTGTCAAGTCCTCGAGACAAAGTCCGCCGCTGAACCAGACCCTGGCGCTCGATTGAAACCCGGCGCCCTCACTCGTGCCGAAGCCCCTCGACGGGCAGCATCTTGGCGGCCCAGAAGCTGGGCGCGAGGGTGGCCACCGCGCAGATCGCCAACGCCACCGCGCTCGTGACGAGAAACTCGATCCCCGAAACGACGACCGGAAGATGATCGATGAGGTAGACCTTCGGATCGAGCGGAAACTCGAAGACCGATAAGTACGCCACGACGCCACCCCCAAGCGCCAGGCCCACGAGAGTGCCGACGACACCGATGACCATCCCCTGGAGCATGAAGATGCCCAGGACGGTGCCGTCGTTGGCTCCCATGGCTTTCAAGATCGCGATCTCTCGCTTCTTCTCCAGCACGATCATGATCAGCGTCGCGATGACGTTGAACGACGCGACGAAAATAATGGTCGCGATCACAAAGCCGAGCACGACCTTCTGGATCTCGAGGGCCGTGAAGAGGTTGCGGTTGAGCTCTGCCCAGTCGAGGGTGTGAAATGGTCCGCCGAGCTCACGCTCGAGGCGACGGGCGACCTCCCGGCTTTGTTCGAGATCGTGCAGCCGCATCTCGACGCCCACCACGGCGTCGCCGTGCCCATAGAAGCGCTGCGCTTCGTAGAGGTCCGTGTAGACGAGGCGCGAGTCGTACTCCTGAAAACCTGCCTGAAAGATGCCGATCACACGGAAGTCACGGCTCTGGGGCAACCGCGCCTCGGGCGCGACCATGGACACATCCAGACCGCTGAGGGTAGACACGAGACGAACGCGGTCACCCACCCCAAGGCCCAGATCGCGAGCGAGTGTCGCGCCGACGACGATCCCCGGGAGCGCGTCGATGCTCTCTTCCTCCTGACGCTGGAGCTCATCCTGCTCGGCGAACCACTGCTCGTCCCACTCGTCGCCGAGGTCGAGCTCCTGGGGGTCGAGGTCTTGCAGCATCCGCTCGACCTCTTCGGGCGAAGCGACCTGAACCTCGGGGAGCGGCTCGTAGTCATCGCTGTCCGCGCCGTCGGTCCGCGTGCCTGGCCCGAGCTGCGACGCCTCGTCGTCACCCTCGGTGCGTTGCTCCCGCGCGGGCGAAGAGCGGAGTTCCGGCCGAACGGACCCGTCTTCTTGGACGAGGCCTTCCTCGTCGTTCAGGTGCTCGAGCACGGCGTCGACGTCGAGGTCCTCGACCCCTTCGTCGCTCGCTCCGGCCCCCGCCTCGTTCTCGCGGTCGACAAAGTCTTGCAGCCAGTCCCAGTCTTCTTCGGTCTGTTCGCCGAGATCGTCGGGGCGCAGCGGCGGCCGAGCTCCCTCGACGCGAAGTCCCCGCAGCGACCCGTCGATGAGCTGATGGGGCAGGTCGAGGACGTCCCCGACTCGCTCTGGGTCGACGCCCTTGACGAGGACACCGCTGAGGCGATCGCCCTTGGCCATCATCATTTCGAGGATCAGGAACGGCCCGACACCCGCAACCTCCGGCATCTCTTCGGCGCGGTGCATCACGTCCCGGTACTCGTCGAAATCGACGCCGTACTTCATCACGAGAACGTGCGCGTTGACCCCCAGCACCTTGTCCCGGAATTCCTGCTGGAACCCCCCGGTGATCGCCAGCACAGCCAGGAGAGCCGCGACGCCAAGGGCGACACCGGCGATGGCGATGAAGGTGATGACCGAAATCGTCTTGCGCTTCTTCGAGCGCAAATAGCGGATGCCTATGTCGAGAGCGTAAGCCATGAGCCGCCGGGCGGTGTGCTCGCAGGTATCACGGGGCCCCACCGACCGCCAGAGGTCCTGCCGACGCTGCCCGCTGCCAGGCCGCCACGCACCGGCGAACTGGCAGGCCCCGGCGAGCGTCGCTATTGTGAAGACCTTCGATGCTTCGCTTTCTCCTGTGTTCGACGATCCTGGCGGCCTCGCTGGGGCTCGGCTGCGGATCTGCCTCGACCCCACCCCCACCGCCCGATGCCGGCGCCGACGCCGCGCCACGAACGAACGTCCTCGAAGTTGAAGGGCCGGAGCGGCTGGCGCTCGTCTATGGCGAGGAGGCCGTCATCGCCGTGCGCTACTTGGGCCCGAGACGCGAACCCCTCGCCGAACGGGTCGTGAGCTTCGCCTTCGACGGGCGCGCTCACGACTCCACGCTGCGGTCGCTGGACGTGCAGACGGATGAGACGGGCTTCGCGCGCACCACCCTCGTCGCCGGCTCGACCCCAGCAGCCTACCGAGTGCGGGTGACAGCGGAAGACGCCGCCCCGGCCTTCGTCGACGTCTCGGTGAGCGATGAAGGCTTCGGGCAGCTCTCCGTGGAGGTCCGCTACGACGGGTCGCGGCCGGTGACGACCTTGGGCGCCGCGGTCTTTGCCGGGCTGCGGTGCGACGACGAGACGACGCGAACCGAAGCCGGCGACCGTTACGGCACGCCACCGGAGCATCGCTCCGAGGTCCTCTTCCTGGGGCTCCCGGCTGGCCTGGACTACGCGGTGGTCGCCCGCGGCGAGGGGCCCACGGGCGAACTGCTTGCCTGGGGCTGCGTGGATGGGGTCGCGGTGGAAGCCGCGGGGCTCGTCGAGACCGCGGTCACCGCACAGGATCTCCCTCAAGATGTGCG